>NZ_JAYGGZ010000016.1:0-107361 GCF_034931465.1 Anabaena sp. UHCC 0399
CACCCCTAAACCGTGCTTTTTACGTTCAGCAATGATAACTATTTTATCTCAGTTATATCTCCTATAATCCCTTCACAGTCAGCTTTTTATCTTTTATAGACAAGTCTAATAGATAAAAATTAGCCAGTTGTCAGATAAAAAACTTTCTGAATCCAAAAAATATATTGAAGTGATATTTATTCATGCAACTATAGTTTTTTAGCAAGTAAGTATTTATAAGTGACTTGGCTTACTTACTTCCATAGCATTACATATCAATGTTTGAATTTAAGTCTTATCTCCAGGTTGAGACGTATAAGATCAATGTATAACGTTTGATTTTGCTACAAATGTTAAAAAAATTGAGAGTAACTCTTGAATTTTGTATAATTTTAATCAAGGGAAAAGTTTTTATCACAGAAAAAGCTCTAAGATTAAAAGTGTTAATAAAACTTTAATTTGTTGATTTTATGATTAAGTTTTTGTCCTATGGTCAAGCGATCGCTACAAGCATCAATCAGTGGGATTCAAGAGGCTAAAAAAGCATTCGCTCGCAAGGGGTGGACACAAGAGAATCTAGCAGAAGAAGTCAACATCAAGACTAGACAACCAATTTGGCGGTTTTTCAGTGGTCGTCCGGTTGAGCGTCATACCTTTATGGAAATTTGTGCGGTATTGGAACTGAATTGGCGGGAGATTGCAACTAATCCCCCGGCAGAATTTGTTGACCGAGAAGAACTCACCCAGCCCCCTGTCTTGGATATTGAGGCATTAGTGCAGCAAGTGCGATCGCAACGCTTCGACAAAATTCAAGACCAGTGCGGTATTTTGCAGTTATTGGACATCAGCCGTCCTGTTGCGATCGATGACATATATATTGATGTGAATATTTTGGAGGAAATTGCCAGCTTTCAGTCGTTAGAAATTACTGATCTGCAAAACCTTGATCCCAAAGAATTTGACCGTTTTGGCTTAGGTGAGGTTGACCAAAAACATATACCCGGTATACGGGCAGTTGCAACATACTCCAAGCTCAGGGTACTTGGCAAACCAGGGGTAGGTAAAACCACCTTTTTGCAACATCTCGCTATTCAGTGTAACCAAGGCGCATTTGCAGAGAATCAAGTGCCAATCTTCATCACCCTGAAAAATTTTGCCCAAGAGTCTAAGTTGACTAACGAGTTCAACCTATTAAACTACATCCACCAAGAGTTTGTCTCATCTGGCATTACCGATCTCTCAATCATAGAAACCTTACTAAATGCCGGCAGAGTATTACTGTTGCTGGATGGGATGGATGAAGTTCTTCACCAACAAAGTAATGCTCTGTTAAGCGAAATTCGCAGATTTTCAGATAAGTATCACAAAAATCAGTTTGTAGCGACCTGTCGAACAGCAGCTCAAAGACTCAGACTCCGAGGCTTTACCGATGTTGAAATTGCCCCATTTACCTCAGAACAAATCCGAGCCTTCGCCCAAAAATGGTTTGTGGCTTTTACCAAGACTAACGCTCAAGATGGTCAATCCCAGTCCGTTGAGTTTATTCAGAAGCTGGACTTAGATGAAAACTGGCAATTTCGCCAACTTGTCGTCACACCCCTATTTCTGCATCTTGCCTGCTGGGTGTTTCACGGTCAAGAAAAATTTCCGACTAAGCGCACTGACTTTTATAAGCAAGGTCTAGACCTGCTGTTGGGTAAATGGGATGAAGCCAGAGGTGTTGAACGGGATGAGGTTTACCGGGGGTTTTTATTACCCCAAAAGCTCAAATTATTGAGTCAGATTGCAGCCGCAACATTTGAACAAGGGCAGTATTTTTTTGAGCAACGCATGGTTGAGCAATATATTGGTGACTACATTCAGAATCTGACAAACCTGCCAATGGATGCAGAGGAACTGCAAATAGAAAGTGAAGCCGCTCTGAAGGCCATCGAAGCCCAACATGGCCTACTTGCAGAACGGGCGCGGGGAATTTTCTCCTTTTCATATCTGGCGTTTCAAGAATACTTCACAGCGAGAAAAATCGTTGCTAGCCATAACCTAGAGGCATTAGAGCAAGCAATGGGAGGCCTGGTCAGTCACATCACTGACCCGCACTGGCGCGAAATCTTCTTGTTGACAGCTACCATGCTGCGGAGTGCAGATTCTTTGGTGCAGTTGATGAAGCAACAAATTGATGCACTAGTTGCCCAAGACCCTTATCTACAAGAGTTTTTGACCTGGGCTAGCCAAAAATCCCGCACTATTCCCACCCAACCAAAAGATGCGACAATTCGAGCATTTTACCTGGGCTTGAGTCAGAATCCTCGCGTAGCTCCTCACTTTGCTTTAGCCAGCAGCCTTGATCAAGGGATGTTTCTCGATGCAGCATTAGATAACCTCCTAGTGGAGTGTGCAATTGATAAGAGCCAGGACTTTGCCCACATCCACGTCTGTGGCGATGCTCTCTCGAACATTCTGGGTATTGTTCTAGATATTGGACTCTATAAATCCCTGCAACAACTCTCAGACCAATTACCAAATTCTCGTCAAAATCAAGAACGGTTTCGGCTATGGTGTCAAACGAGTTACTCAGCCTGGGCTGAACAGTTAAAAATGACGGTCATGAACTATCGCAATATTAATCACCAGTGGGAGTTTAGCCTTGAGCAACAGCAAGTGCTGCAACGCTACTACGATGCCAATCAGCTACTACTCGATTGTCTGCATAGCAATTGTGAAGTGACGGCTGCTATTAGGCAGGAAATTGAAGCCACATTATTATTGCCTCAGAAGGAACTTGAGGATAGGGAATGGCAATAGCTCTCTTGCTTAACTCCTCAAAGATGTTTGTATGGCAAAAATAATTTTTTAACTACATTTTATTTCGTAATTAATCAACTCATTCACGAAATGAAACAGTCCCAATTTATAGTACAAAGGATAGAATATTTCATCTGCACCTGATGGTAAACTTTCCACTTAGTTTAAACCGTAGCTTTATTTGCGACGTATCGTCATAGAAATGGAGAAAAAGACTGGATGATTTGGTATTTATAACTATTGTATATCAGTTTTTGTTGTTATCAATCAATTCATGCACCAAATCAAACAACACAAAATTTTACTATGGAAACAGAACATTCCATCTGCACCATTTTCAGTTATTTTCCCCTGCTGTTGATGCAAATACCCAATTATTCATCCTCCTTGTAATTACAGTTGTTTCAACCCCATTGTGTGCTTAAATACTAATCGCAGGTTTTGTTATGAATTTAACGATTGCTGGTACTTCTGAGGTTGAGATCCTCAAAGGTGTGCAAATACTAGTTGTAGATAACGATCTCGATAGTGGAGTGCTATATAGTATCTTTCTCGAAGATTTTGGTGCAAATGTCATAGCATCTGGTTCTATCAAAGAAGCTTTAGAAATTCTCAGTTGGTTTGTTCCCAACATGATAATTTGTGAAATTACTTTTTTAGGTGAAAGTATTTATACATTGCTTAACAAATTAAATGCTATGGAAGCAGACAATGGGAATCATATTCCAATTATTGTTACTTCAACGTGTACCAGAAGTAGTATCACCACAATTCCAGAGATAGAGTTTGAAAGATATTTACTGAAACCAATCGATCTTGATCAATTGATTTTAATCATTAATAACTTAGTATTGTCTAACGAAAATAATTCATCAGTTTCTGTGATAGAAAAACGATGTAGTAATTTGATGGCAGTTAAAGATGTCTTAGTGCTAGAAGCAGAGGTTGCATAAATACATAAAAATCATGAGGAATAGTAGCTATTTTCAGGGTGAGTTACGTTAAAGGCTAAGAGGATGTTAAAAAAGTCCCTGGTAGTTTAGCAAATACTTTTTTAACATCCTTTAATGCACTTTATTTTTTGTTCAAAAATCAAATATTAATCCTATATATATGCCCCAAAATTTTGAAATTGCAAATATTAGAAACGATATAAGAGACTTAGCTGTCTTGAAAGGATTTACAATCCTCGCAGTAGATAATGATCAAGATATCCTGGTATTAATTACTGATATTCTTGAAGCCTATGGTATTCAAGTGCTGACGGCATTATCAGCTATATCTGCCTTGGAGATGATTAAACAATTCCCCGTGGATCTTTTAATTAGCGATATTAATATGCCAGGAGAAGACGGCTATTGGTTAATACAGAAAGTCAGAATGCTTACGCCTCCTCAAAAAAGAGAAATTCCAGCGATCGCTTTTACTGGCAATGCCAAAGATAAGGTAGATCAGAAAGCTCGTGAGTCTGGGTTTCAAACTTATCTCCAAAAGCCTTCGACCGTGGATAAGTTAGTCACAGAAATAGCAAAATTGCTGCAATACTCTGGTAAAAGTAGTCCACTTTGACACTCACCGCACTTTTAGGGCGGTGATTCTTGGGCTGAATTAACTACTCTCATGAAAGCTACTCTTGAGAAAAACCAATCTTTAGTTCTCATGTCACCCTGACTGCTGGGTTATCTACAGTAATTCCTGAACCTGGTTCTAGTTTTGAAGAAATAATTGTGGCGGCGGATCTGGCATTGTATCAAGCCAAGACAGACGGGCGCGATCGCTTTTTACCGCATATAGGATGAAAACAACAGTAAAAATATCTATGCCTAATGACTAAGACAGTAGGCGGAGGTTCATTCTATCCCTAGAAATATCAGACTTTCTCACCATTTTTCTGTATTTTTCTGGATGAAATTATTTCCCAACCACAGTTATATTTGATTTCTACAAAACCGGTTGAAATTTCGTTATTTGTCTGTTTCTACCATGAAAAGATTAAGTTCTCACGACTGGACACGCCACTTAAAACTATTTCTGGCTGGTGCAGCATTGTCATTAAGTACAATTAGCATCAGTTCGGGTACAGTTTGGGCTAGTTCAATTAACCCCAAAATTGCTGAAAGTATCCAAACCCTACAAAAATCAGAGGAACGCTGGATTCAGATTAATCTCTCAACGCAGAGATTAATCGCTTGGGAAGGAAAAAAACCAGTGTATGCGATCGTTATTTCCTCTGGTAAAAAAGCCACACCTACGCGCATAGGTACTTTTAAAATTCAATCCAAGCACAAGTCTACCCGTATGCGTGGTAGAACTTATGATGTTCCCAACGTTCCCCATGCCATGTTTTATCAAGGTAATTACGGAATTCATGGTGCTTATTGGCATAAAAGATTTGGTACACCAGTCAGCCACGGCTGTGTAAATCTCGCCCCCAATCATGCTAAATGGCTATTTAATTGGGCTTCTTTAGGTACACCAGTCGTTATTCATAAGTGAAGGGGTGATGAGACGCAATAAATTGCGTCTCATCAAATGGGTTTTGAGCTTATTGAAACTGTATTAGCCAATCAGCATAAATTTTTATATATAAGTTTAAAAATAATTCTTGAGTATATAAGTAGCTATCATGTATTCTTCATTAGCATCTAATTGTTCATAGCTTTGGGCTAATTGCCGAGAGGATATTCATACACTTATACAATTATTTGACAACAGTATGATAACTGTATTAACGAGTGGAATCATCAATTAACCCTCTATGATATTTGGAAAGCTTGACTGACTATAAAAATATAGGGATTTTGCACAACTAGCGAACAATTTTAGCCGATTTAAAGTAATGCCTTTTACAGCATTCAAGACTGCTAATCATTTATTAGTAATTAAGAATGCGTAAATGAATAATAGGGGGAGATTGTGGATAAAAATCTAGTCAGCTTGATCAGTTTTATAGCTGCGATAGGTTTCAGTATTGGAGCAATCACCATAATTCAATCGATGAATGTACCTATTTTAATTACTCTTAGTGTTTCTATATTCACCAGTTTTGCTTTTATAATTTTTATTTTTATACATAGTTTAATATCTCATTTTAAATAATGAATGGCAAAAGTTAAGGTTATAGTCATGAACTTAGAAAGGCGATCGCTATAATTATTTACTATACTTAGGTGTAGCTAGTTTTAGGCGATCGCCTGGATTATTTGGGTGTAGAACTTAAACATTTAGCTGATTTTAATTATACCCCTATCAAAAACTCGATGATTAGTACCAATAGCACTAACCTCGATTCTATCGGGATACACTTCATAGGTAGCAAAGCTTAAATTACTAGTGGAATATTCCGTCCATTCTGAACGTCCTACAGGACGATTACCTGCACCTGCACCACAAATTAAGTAAGTTGTCCCATCTATAGCGCGGGTACGTTCGTAACTGTGTTCATGACCATTGATATACAATTGCACACCATATTTTTTAAACATTGGCGTGAAGGTTTTAATAAAAGCTTGATTATTACCGTAGACACCAGATGAATAAATTGGGTGATGTCCAAAAATCACTTTCCAAGTAGCATTACTACTACTTAACTCTTTTTCTAACCAAGTTAATTGATTTTGCCAATCAGCATTACTGTTAGTATCTAAAGCAAAAAATTGCACGCGATCACGGCGAAAAGTATAATATCTTTGCCCGTTCATATTAAAGCCTGGATATTTCAATTGTGGCTCACCGTTATCAGTGCGAATATCATGATTACCTAAACAAGCTTGAAATTTCACACCTCGTTTGAGTAAATCTTGATAGGGACGCTCAAAAACAGCCTGAATTTTCTCAATTTCGCCGTTGTTGTAAATATTGTCTCCAGCCAAAACTACCAAATCATAAGGATTTCGCTGGTGATGAAGCGTCATCGCCTTAGCTACAGCATACTGTCCTTTTGCTCCAGTCCCAGTATCGGCTACAGATATAAACCGCAAGAGTAAGTCTTTTTTAATCGGGGTGGCGGCGGTTGCTACATCTATGAGTTTACTTTGGCCATTTTGATGAATCAATGTCCAACTTAAAACACCAGTCCCAAGGGTGCTGACACTACTTAACAATAAAAATTGTCGGCGGGTTAGTTTCATCACTTTCTAAATTCAATAATTGATAATTCGTTATTGTATTCTGTAAGCACAGCTTTACCACAGGGTATTACATAATGCAATTACTCATGATTTTGCTCTACGAAGTGATACATTAAGGCACAAGAGGCAGTAGTAGCAATAATGCTCACCACTCGTCTTTGATTCTCTGTTGTTGGTGAAAGTTCCATGTCAGAAGACAATTCCCCTGAACCCCAAGCGAATCAACCAGAACCGACAAATGAATCGAGAAATCAACCCCGCCAAAGGAGAGTACAGCCTGTTTGGAAGGGGACAATCATTCAACTTCTCAGGGGAGCGATCGCAGTTTTAGAAACCACCGTAGACAAACTAGAGACAGCACCGCCTCCAGATACTGAAGCAACACCGGGATTTTGGCGATCGCTTCCATCTCAATGGAGTAGATTTTTACTTAGACAAGTTCGTCCTTTTTTACCATCTAATTTGTCTATCAAGTTGACGGATGACGCTTTGACAGGCATCATCGCTACCATCGCCGTGATTTTAGTGTGGACAACTGCAACTGTCTTCACTAATAAACCCACAGAGATAGCCACAGTTCCCCCAGTGGAAGAAGTTCCCGCACCAACGCCAACGCCAACAATAACTACGCCACCGGAATCACCCGCACCAACACCAGAGCCACCAGAGGAAATTACACCACCTCCTGAACCAGAACCAACACCGACTCCCACACCAACACCAACACCAAAACTAGAGCTAACCCCAGAACAAAGATTAATTGCAGCCATTGAAAATCAAGTCTCAGAAATTAGCGAGCGCATTGCCTCTGGCATCATAAAATCAATTCAAGCTAACTTCCGCACCAGTAGCCTGACTGTGAAAATCAATGATGATTGGTACACTCTCAAAGCATCTGAGCAAAATCAACTAGCAGCTGAAATATTACAACGTTCGCAAGAATTAGATTTTGCTCATTTAGAAATTATCGACTCTCAAGATAGGTTAGTAGCGCGTAACCCTGTTGTTGGTAATGAGATGATTATTTTTCAACGCAAGACAACTATTTAAATGGATTTGAGGGCAATTCTGATATAGAGACGTGATTTATTACCTCTAACAACAAACCGGATTTTATGGGAGCGATGGCGTAACCGCCCAGCGTAGCTGATGACCTCCGGTCGGTCGGAGACCATCGCCTACCGTAGCTAAAAATTTTATATTGATACTCATTTCGCATCCTGTTCAAGCAACACAAGTAGCTTACGCAGCATGGGGATAGATAGTTGCAATTCATCAGCTGTGAATTGAGATAACAGCTGTTTCTCTTTCTCAAACAAAATAGGCATCACAGTATCCGCAAGCTGTATTCCTTTGGGAGTCAGTTGCACCATGACGCTGCGCCGATCCTCTGCATCACGGACACGCGTTACTATGCCATCTTGTTCTAGGCGGTCAATCCGGTTTGTCATTGCGCCTGAAGACAGCATGAGCAAACTATAGAGTTCAGTCGGTTTCAATCGAAAAGGTTGTCCCTGTCGTCGCAGTGTGGCTAATACATCAAATGACCACACGTTCAAGCCATACTCAACCAGTATACTTTCTCGGTGCTTTTCCAGAAGACGGGCAATTCGTAGTATCCGCCCAATTATCCCTACGGCTGAGGTATCCAACTGCGGCAATTCCTGTTGCCATTCCTCAAGAATGATGTCAATTCGATCTTTGTTCATATTGCCATTTTATCTTGACATCGAGATTCTTGACTTTTACCTTTATCTTAAGTATCTTGATATAAAGATACTTTCTTGATCACCCTCTATCCTCCTCACAAAACAATAGCTATGACACCAATACGTCTAGGTTTCCAGGGGTCTGTCCCTAATAGTCCAAGCTACTTATATATTCTGCTGGCATTGGTAAATGGTGCTGTATTGCCGATTCAAAGCAATCTCAATGCTCAATTAGCGCGATCGCTCAATTCTGTACCCCTAGCCGCAGATATTTCTTACCTTGTTGGCTCAATTGCGTTGATTAGTTTGTTATGCACAGGTTGGTTTGGTCATCCAGATTGGTCTGCTTTAACCAAAGCTCCCCGATGGAGTCTGATGGGTGGTTTATTCGGAGTTTGGTATATTACCTCCAGTACTTACTTCACCTCTATTTTGGGGACTACTTTGACCCAGGGGTTAATTATCTGTGGACAAGCGATCGCTGGCTTGGTGACTGACCATTTTGGCTGGTTGGGAGTTAATCGTCGTCGCCTGACAGCTAATCGTCGCCTTGTGATGGGATTGTTAATTGTGGCAATTTTTTTGCTTTCGCTACCAACCTAATACTTTTCAGTATCATCTTATGGAAATCTTCTTAGCATTGCTTGGTGCTGGCTCGGCTGGTGGCTTTTCAACAATTGGCGCAGCTGCTAATGCTCGATTAAAGACAATACTCCACTCTCCAATAGCCGCAGCAACAATTAATTTCGTAGTTGGGTTTAGTATCCTTACATTGCTGCTAGTGCTTGGTATTTTCAAACCCTACAAGCTTGACTTACTTTCTATTACTCCTTGGTGGGCATTTTTAGGTGGTTTATTAGGTGCAATCTTCGTAACATTAAGTAGCTTAATAGTTCCTAAATTGGGTTTAACAACAACAACTTTAGTTGTCGTCTTTAGCCAGATGTTTATGTCACTGGTAATTGATCAGTTGGGATGGTTCGGTGCTATTAAATATCCGATTACCACACCCAAGATATTAGGTATAGCCACATTAGTAGTAGCAATTGTAATTAATCAATTGGACAAAAACTATTCTGATCAGAACTTCAATTAGTGCCTTAAATAAGGTTGAACAACTGGTATTTTTTTAAATCAGTTACTCACAGTGAAATTCCACAACCACACAGGAACATGGTTTCTCCCTCTATTCCCTTACATCTAAAATTGCAACAAAAACTATGGAATGGCTTAATGAACCTTCTAATTGGTCGCATTCGGATCAGCGAATCATCGTTACAACCGCCCCAAAAACCGATTTTTGGCGTATGACTCACTATGGTTTTATTCGTGATAGTGGACATTTCTACTTTGACCAAGTGAGTACAGATTTTGTTGTAGATGTCCAGATAAAAGGGAACTATAAAGACTTATACGATCAAGCAGGAATTATGATTCGTGCTGACGAGAAACATTGGATCAAAACTGGGATTGAGTATGTAGATGGAGTACAAAATCTGAGTGCTGTTGTCACTCACAACTATTCAGATTGGTCATTCACACCTCTGCTAAATCCTCCTAACATTTTTCAGCTACGGGTTGAGCGATGCCAAGAGGCAATTCATATTGCTTATTTAGATGAATATGACCGCTATGTTCCATTTAGAATGGCTTATTTTCCAGTCAAGCAAGACATTCAAGTCGGAATGATGTGTGCATCTCCACAAGGAAATGGATATGAGGTAATTTTTGATGATTATAAATTAACTAAAAAAGCGATCGGTAATGATGAATATTAAAGATTTAGCTGATTCTATTCTCCAAAAGCAATCAAAATTGTCAGTAGATAGAGGTTTTTTAGTTGCTGTCAGTGGTATTGATGGTTCTGGCAAAGGTTATATTACAGAAAAATTAATAACTGCTCTCAATGAGCAAAATATTCATGCTATCTCCATTAATTTAGATGCTTGGCATAAGCTCCCGACTGAGAGATTTAATTCTGAGCATCCAGCCCTACATTTTTACCATCATGCTTTTCATTTTGATGCTCTATTCCAGCAATTGATACTGCCGTTAAAAAGTCAGCGTATGATTAATTTAACGATGGTTTTAACAGGAATTACAGGTATACCACAAACCTATCATTATCAATTTCAAAGCGTGGATGTAATTGTTCTTGAAGGAATATTTTTGCTGAAGCGATCGCTGCAATATTGCTATGATTTTAAAATTTGGATTGATTGTTCATTTGAAACTGCTTTGGAAAGAGCCATCCAGCGAAACCAAGAAGGCATTTCACCAGAACAGATAATTGAGGATTACCAAAAAATTTATTTTCCTGCCCAGAAGGCTCATTTGGCAATTGACAATCCCAAATCAAGTACAGATGTGATTTATATTAATGATCCCAAGTTTGTTTAATTTTTATTTTAACAAGATAACTAGTCATGAATCAATTATTTTGGACGAATGATTAATGTAGAAATGTGATATATCTCATCTCTACTCAGCACTCAGCACTCTCATGGGTTGAGATGGTATCCAGACTGTAAAAATTGAGCCAATTCCTACTGTAGATTCTACTTCAATACGACCTCGATGTAGTTCTACTAATTGTTTAGTTAAAGCTAAACCTAACCCTGTACCTTCGTAACGGCGACGATAGGGTGTATCTAGTTGTTGAAATTTTTCAAATAATAGTGGTAATTTATTTTCGGGAATCCCAATACCTGTATCTTCAATTTGAAAAATAGCAGTGTCATCTTCAACCCACAAACGCAAAGTTACATTGCCACCTTCAGGGGTAAATTTAATTGCATTAGTTAATAAATTCCAGAGGACTTGTTCTACTCGTCCTACATCAGCAGTGAAGCGATCACGGCTTGGATCAATTTGCAAATCAAGTTTTAGACTAATTTGCTCAGTTTGAGCTTTGTCTAATAATGATTCTATTGTGTTTTCTGCAATTTTGACTAAAGAAAATTCTCCAATATTTAATACGGCTTTACCAGCCTCAATTTGAGATAAATCAAGGATGTCGTTAATCATTTCTAAGAGATGTTCGCCGCTATCGTGGATTGTTTGCAAATAATCCCGTTGGCGTTGACTCAATTCACCCAAAGGCCAGCGTAATAATGTAGATGACATCCCAATTACGTAAGTCAGAGGTGTGAGCAGTTCATGGCTAATAGTTGCTAAAAATTCATTTCTGAGGCGGCTAGCAACTTCCGCCGCGAGTAACGCATCCCGTAAGGCCATTGTGCGCTCAATGACACGTTGTTCGAGAGTTTGTTTCTCTTGAGTGAGCGATCGCATTAATTCGGACTGATGAATGGCGATCGCTAATTGTTCAGCTATTGAAGTCAACAAACTTTTTTCGCTCTCAGTCCATTGATGGGGACTGTAACATTGATGAGCAATTAGCAAACCCCATAGTTTATCTTCAAACACAATTGGTGCTACTAACTTGGCTCTGACTTGGCTTTGTTTTAAAAAATTCAATAAACACTCTTCGAGAGCGTAAGTTTTTTCAATATCGTCTACAACTAAAGTAAAACCTTGACGATATTTCTCCCAACATGAGGAAGTTATAGCAAAACAACTTTTTTCCTGGTAATGTAATATTGATGGCATCGTATCTGTGGCACGAGCTTCATAAACTATACAACCCCCATATTTTTGCAAGTCTGAAATTGAGGGGCGTAGGGAATTATGATTATTGACTCGTGAACTCTCAAATTTATATATTACTAATCTGTCTAATTGCAAAAATTCCCTGACTTGCGCAATTGCCGTCGTCATAATTACCGACAAGTCTAGGCTTTTGCGAATTTGGGTTGTTACCTGATTCAGTAGTCGCTCTTGGGAAATTTGTTTTTTTAAAGCATCTTCTACTGGTTGACAGCTATAAATTTCAGGCACACTAACAACGGTAGATGTTGCTAATTCCTCGGCTGGCTGTGGTAAGAGATATTCTAATAATAATAAAGAAAATTGACTTTGCAGAGTAGCATCATTAGGTTTGGGAATTTGACGATAGTGTTCCAGATGTTGGTAGGTGTCAGAATCACAACTAAACAAATCTTGCAATTTCGAGATAAAGGAGGCGATCGCTTCTGCATCAAATGTCAACCTAGTATAAAGTAATGAGTCTGTATAATTATCTCCTACCTGGTTTAAAGGAATAATTGTTTCCCACAACAGACTCTGTTGTTCTTGCTCACCTACCATCAGCGCACTAAATCGCTCAGAAACTACCAATGTAAATCTCTGCCTTTCCCACTCTACAGGTACACGAATCCTAGACAAAATGGTTTCTGTGAGTACCAAAGCAGCAGTTTCTACTGCATGAGCCATGTGCTGCAACAATTCCCCAAGTTGATTAAATACAACTAAAGGTAAATTTCGAGAAAAGCTCAAATCAGGAGAACTAAGCATTTTCAATGGTTTTCTAAGAAGGATAGGGTTCTGGGCTGAAATATTGTTTGATTATGTTCTAATTAACAGTTTAAAGCGGTAATACAGGATTATGCATCGTTTAAGTACCACATCGGTAGGATTAAATCAGTCAGAAGGTGTTATTTTTCTAGAACAAACTCCAGCTAGCTTTGTATTTATTACGGCTGCTGATACCGACATTCAAACCCTGGCTGCTACAGTCCCCCAATTACCTGCAACATTTCCTACCTTGAGAGTGGCGAATTTATTGCTGTTGCAGCAACAAATAAGCATTGATACTTACGCCGAACAAGTTTTAGAACTTGCCCAAGTCATCATTTTGCGCCTGATAGGAGGACGTTCCTATTGGGCTTATGGTTTAGAAATAGTGCAAGAAATTGTGCAACGTAACGGTATACACCTAATTGTAATGCCAGGGGACGATGCACTCGATCCTGAATTGTTTTCTCAGTCTACCTTGCCTGTGGCTACTGTTAACCAAATATGGCAGTATTTCAATGAAGGTGGTGTAGAGAACTTTGTTAACGCTCTCCAGTTTATCAGTGATAAATGTCTAGTAACTGCATATAACCCAGCACCACCGCAACGAGTTCCCCGTGTGGGGGTATATGTAGGGGACAGGTTACAGGTGACAGGTGACAGTGGTTTAGGGGAGCAGGGGAGCAGGGGAGCAGAGGAGCAGGGGAGCAGGGGAGCAGAGGAGCAGGGGAGTTTTTACCCCAATGCGCCATGTTCAATTCCCAAAGTTGGTATATTGTTTTACCGCGCCCACTATTTGGCAGGAAATACTAAAGTTATTGACGCGTTGTGTGCGGCTTTGGCGCAAAGAAACTTACAACCTTTGCCGGTGTTTGTTTCTTCTTTGCGTGACCCTGATGTGCAAACAGAGTTAATGGAGTTTTTTCAAGGTCAGAACTCGGAGCAAGTTGCAGTATTACTCAATACCACTAGCTTTTCCTTGGCACGATTAGATACAGAAACACCCCAGACTGAACTGTGGGAAAAATTAGATGTGCCTGTATTGCAAGTTATCCTCAGTGGCGGATTTTTAGAGCAGTGGGAAGAACTATCACAAGGACTTTCTCCCCGCGACATTGCGATGAATGTTGCTCTACCGGAAGTAGATGGCAGAATTATTAGTCGTGCTGTGTCCTTTAAGGCGGTACAAACACATCATCCTGACTTAGAAACAGATGTGGTAGTTTATGAACCAGTGAGCGATCGCATTGAGTTTGTTGCTGAACTGGCAGCGAATTGGGTTAAACTACGCGCCAAACCACCCCAGGAGCGCAAAATAGCCCTGATATTAGCTAATTACCCCAACCGCGATGGACGTTTAGCCAACGGTGTGGGACTAGATACCCCAGCTAGTTGTATCGAAATCCTCAAAGCATTACAAGCAGAAGGGTATTTAGTAGAAAATCCCCCCACTAATAGCGATGAATTAATCGCACGTTTGACTGCTGGTGTTACCAATGATCCAGAAGGTAGAGACTGGCGACAAGTACAGCAAAGTTTATCAACTGCTGAATATCAAGAATATTTTGCCTCTTTACCAGAAGCAATACAGCAGGGTATTGGGGAACGTTGGGGACTGGGGACTGGGGACTGGGGATTGGGGAGACAAGAAAGCAATTCCCAATTCCCAATTCCCGGTATTCAACTAGGTAACGTATTTGTAGGTATTCAACCATCACGGGGTTATGACCTTGACCCTAGTTTGAATTATCATGCACCGGATTTAGAGCCAACCCATAACTATTTAGCTTTTTATTATTGGGTGCGGGAATGTTTTGGATCTGATGCGATTGTCCACGTGGGGAAACATGGAAATTTGGAATGGCTTCCCGGTAAGAGTTTAGCTTTATCTAGCACTTGCTATCCCGAAGTAGCCTTTGGTGCAATGCCGCACTTATACCCATTTATTGTCAATGACCCCGGTGAAGGTTCACAAGCCAAGCGTCGCGCCCAAGCGGTGATCATAGATCATCTTACTCCACCGATGACCCGCGCAGAACTCTATGGGGCTTTGCAAAAGCTAGAAAATTTAATTGATGAATATTATGAAGCGGAAAGTTTAGATCCTTCCCGCTTACCAGCCTTGCGCGATCGCATCCGAGAATTAGTCATCCAAGAAAATCTTTACAAAGATTTAGGCATTCAGGACGAGCAAGAAATTTTGAATTTTGAGTCTTTAATTTTAAATTCCTTAGATGGCTATCTATGCGAATTAAAAGAAGCACAAATTCGGGATGGGTTGCACATTTTTGGACAATGTCCCCAAGATAGACAATTACGGGACTTAATTGTGGCGATCGCCCGCATTCCCAACCGCTATTCTCCAGGAATTACCAGAGCCTTAGCCGATGATTGGGGTTTAGACCTCGATCCGCTCACCGCCGATTTCAGCAGTGAATTATCCCCAAACGACAAACAAATTTTAGCCCAAAAAACTCAAAATCCCTGTTACACCGCAGGCGATGCCGTCACCACCTTAGAAGAAAACGCAGCCTCACTAGTAGAACAACTCATTACAAATTTAAAATTAATTCCCCCAATCCCCAGTCCCCAATCCCCAGTTCCCAACTTCCTCAACTGGATTAACGCCAAACTCCTCCCTGCACTGCAACAAACCGAGATGGAAATCACCCATCTGTTGCGGGGACTTAATGGGAAATACATCCCCAGCGCACCATCAGGCGCACCCACACGGGGAAGACCAGAAGTTTTACCCACAGGGAGGAATTTTTACTCAGTAGATATTCGCGCTATTCCTACAGAAACCGCTTGGGATGTGGGTAGAAAAGCAGCCGAAAACCTGATTGAATGCTACACCCAAGAACATGGCGAGTATCCCAAGACCCTAGGCTTATCTGTCTGGGGAACGGCGACAATGCGGACAGGTGGAGACGACATTGCTGAGGCGTTAGCGTTACTGGGTGTAAGACCCGTGTGGGATGGCGCAGCGCGGCGCGTCATCGATTTAGAAATTTTGCCTTTGAGCATTTTGGCAAGACCTCGTGTAGATGTCACCTTACGCATTTCAGGATTTTTCCGCGATGCTTTTCCTAATTTGATGGATTTATTTGAGCAAGCCGTCAACGCAGTCGCCGCCCTAGATGAACCACCAGATCAAAACCCCATAGCAGCGCAAGTTAGGCAAGATACTGATTTTTGGTTGCAACAAGGTTTAACTTCAGAAACGGCTTTAGCGCGATCGCTTTATCGTATCTTTGGCTCAAAACCAGGTGCTTACGGTGCTGGACTCCAAGGCTTAGTGGAATCACAAAACTGGCAAGATGACCAAGATTTAGCCCAAGCCTATATTAATTGGAGTTGTTACGCCTATTCTTCAGGTGACAGGTTACAGGTGACAGGTGACAGAAGAGCAGGGAGCAGGGAGCAGGAAGCAGGGAGCAGGGAGCAAGGTAGAATTTCTCAGCACTCAGCACTCACCACTCAGCACTCAGCACTCACCACTCCCCACTCCCCACTCCCCAATCCCGAAGCCTTCACCCAGCGATTAGCCCAAATGCAAATCGTCCTGCAAAACCAAGACAACCGCGAACATGATTTGCTGGATTCTGATGATTATTATCAATTTCAGGGTGGTCTAACGGCGGCGGTGCGGTCTATTCAAGGTAAAAATCCTGAAACTTATTTTGGTGATAATTCCATTCCATCTCAACCACGCGTCCGCCAACTCAAATCAGAAATTGCACGGGTGTATCGTTCTCGTGTGGTGAATCCTAAATGGATTGAGGGTATGATGCGCCACGGCTATAAAGGTGCATTTGAAATGTCAGCAACCGTAGATTTTTTATTTGCCTATGATGCTACGGCCAGATGTGTGGAAAACTATATGTATCAGGGCGTAATGCAAGCTTATTTGCTTGATTCAGTGGTTTGTGACTTTATTCAAGAGAAAAATCCCCATGCTCTACGTGATATTGCGGAAAAATTATTAGAAGCACACAAGCGCGGTTTATGGCAGGATGTAAATATACAAACATTAGATACTTTACGCAACTTAGTACATCAAGCTGAAGCAGCTATTGAAGAAAAGTAAGTGGTGTAGGAAATATGGACAACATCGCGTATTTACATCTAGCTTTCGCCTACGAAGGTAGCGAAGCCAATGAGTTAGTTTCTTTTGACCCGTTATTAGATCAAGCTACCCTACCAGACTGGAAACGTCTCTCTAGTAAGGCTTGGAAGTATATGCTACCCCTTGCTCTCACACTATCAGTCCTCGGTAGCGTTAGTAGTGTTTGGGCATTAGAAAGAGGAGATCAAGGCCCCTCTGTCAGAAATCTCCAACAAAAACTGCAAAATGCAGGTTTTTATCAAGCACCCATTACTCAAGTCTATGATTTCCCCACAGAAGACGCTGTGCGGCGTTTTCAAGCAGCTGCTGGGTTACCTGTAGATGGTATTGTCGGGGCTAGCACGTTAGAAAAATTAGATAGTTGGCGTGGAGCTACTGTAATTAGCCAACCGCCAACAGCTACTCTTGTCAGTAATCAAACAACACTGAGACAAACTAGCACGAACGCTACTACCAGTACAAAACCGAAACAAACTAGCACTACTAATACACAGCCCAGACAAACTAGCACTGCTAATACACAAACGCGTACCAACGCTACTACCAGCACACAACCCAGACAAACGGTAGCGGCTAATTCAGTTGACAAGAAGCGTCAAAGCCCTGACTATCTAGCTAAAGGCGATGAAGGTGAACAGGTGAGAGTTTTGCAAGAACGCTTGCGAGTGGCAGGGTTTTATTACGGTAACGCTACCGGAATCTTTGGGCCGATCACTGAAGAATCTGTAAAAAGGTTTCAAACTGCTTATAAATTGGATAGTGACGGCATTGTTGGCCCTGCAACAATGGCAAAATTACCCCCATTGGGTATAGGTGGAAGAACTTCTCAGCCTCAGCAAGCAGCTAATAAAGATCAACTCCGTCTAGGCGATCGCGGCGAAGCTGTGCGAGTGCTACAAGAACAATTAATCAAAGCGGGGTATTTACAAGGACAACCCAACGGCTATTTTGGCTCTTACACAGCAGATGCAGTCAAAAGATTTCAAGCCGGTAATTATTTAGCCGTCAGTGGAATTGCTGGGCCTACTACTAGGGCTAAATTACATAGCTTAGTTAGTAAAACACCCAAAAGCGATTTCAATGTTTTAGAGATCCAAAGACGACTGCAAGTAAGAGGATTTTATAAAGGGCAATTAAATGGCTTAATGGCAGAAGATACTAAAAAAGCCATCAAGCAAGCACAGGAATTTTACGGTATCAGCCTGACTGATATTAGAAGCGGAAGCTTTTAGCCCCCGCTTCAGCATTTGCTCAGTGTAATTCAGTAACAGGTAATTTACCTCCCAATAGCAGCAACCATTCCAAATAAGCGAAAAGCCTATGCTATAAGCTTTCTAACTTTTGACTTCATGATGAGACTAGTATGGCGTGGCGGAAATAAAGATATCATTTTCAATTGTTCAAAGCCTGAAAATACAGGTACTTTTGACTTTTGACTTTGACCTTTTGACTTCCGCGTAGCGATACTTGGGGTTAAAGTGGCATCAACGCCCGTTGGCATTTAGGACATACTGCATGGATTGTCATTTGACAGTCAAGTAGATGGAAACCTTCTTTTTGAGCAGTTTTAGCCCCAATTTTTAAAATCGAGTCATTTTTGAACTCAATGGTTGAGTTGCAACGCACACAAATCAAGTGATGATGGTGATGGGGATAAGGTTGGTTAATTTCGTAGTGCTTATGCCCTTCTCCGAGTTCAAGTTCCCTTAATATCCCCATCCGCGCCATCAATTTCAAAGTCCGGTAGATAGTTGAAAGGCTAATTCCTTCACCTTCACCTTCTAAGCGGTGATATAAATCCTCAGCACTCAGATGTTCGCCTTGAGGCAGTTCTTGAAAAATGTGTAATATAGTTTCTCTTTGGGGAGTTAAACGCCAACCACGTTCGTTTAATTCAGCCTTGAGTGAAGTATTTGTGTAGACAGTCATACTAATTTTTCTCAACAAAGCTTATTAATTGAGAATATAGCAAATATTTGGACTCATTGGCAACAACTGTTGCTTATTGCGAATATTTATTAAATTTTAAAAATAATTGATGAGCTTAGAAAGATGGATCTAATAATTTACGATCTCTACTTTGATAATGTCTGCCAAAATGGCTCATAAGATAATGCTATCACTAATTGCCAAAATTTCTTATAAAGAATAGATGTCTGGAGTAGTAGTGATCAAACAATTGGTAAGCAAATAAATAGTCCAGAGTCAACAATCTATAGTTGAGATTTTGTTTACTATTAACCATTAACTATTGACTGTTGACTATTGACTATTTCAACTAGCTCAACGACTCTAAATAGTCGCGGATGAGGTTGCGACGCTTGGGTTGGCGCAGCTTCTGTAAAGCCTTTGATTCAATTTGGCGAACTCGTTCCCGTGATAAATCAAGAGCGCGGCCAATTTCTGCTAATGAGTAGGGATGACCATCAGCCAAACCAAACCGCATCAGAATCACATCCCGTTCACGGGTGGTTAAATCTGCTAACAAATTTTGCAAGTCTCTTTGTAAAGATTCTCGCATTAGCATTTCTTCAGGGGTAACACCGTCGGTCTCTAATAATTCGCCTAACTCGGTATCTTTATCTTTACCGACTTTAGTTTCTAAAGAAACAGAACGAGGTACTCTCAACAAAACTTCCCGTACTTGAGTCGGTGTCATTTCTAACTCAATTGCTAGGTCTTCTAAAGTAGGAGTGCGACCTTTTTCTTGAGCAATTTTGCGTTGAGCTTTTTTAATTTTGTTAAGTTTTTCTGTGATATGGACAGGAAGGCGAATCGTGCGGCTAGAAGTTGCGATCGCTCTCGTAATTCCCTGACGAATCCACCAGTAAGCATAGGTACTAAAACGGTATCCCTTGGTAGGATCAAATTTTTCTACAGCCCTTTCTAAACCAAGAGTTCCTTCTTGAACTAAATCCAATAATTCCAAACCGCGATTTTGATACTTCTTAGCAACGGACACAACCAAGCGCAAATTCGCCTTGATCATGTGTTCTTTTGCGTGTAAACCGTTGGATTGAACTTTCTCTAATTCTTCTACAGTCAATTTGGCAATTTCTGCCCAACGACGCTTACCTTCTGACAAAATCGGCTTAAGGTCAGATAACTGAACACCAGCCGTACTAGCCCACCGTTCCAAAGAAGGGCGATGTCCTAACTCTGATGCTAAACGTTCCTGAACTTCAATTAAGTTGAGATAAGGGGTAGCTACTGCATCTCCTTGTTTAGCTGCATTGGCTAGCACTATCCGCAATCTTAGATAACGCTGGACTTTTTGGGCTTCGGAAACCTCTTCATCGCGTCCTAACAACCGAACTCGGCCTATTTCCTGAAGATATAGACGTACTAAGTCTGTACTGCGACGGTTGCCATTAGCGGCAAAGTTATTGGGATCAGCCGCAGCGATTTCCAACTCTTGGAGATCATCCACCGAAAATTCACCGTCATCAGCAGTAAGATCAGGGTCTAAAACCTGGCGGGATTTTTGGGTATTGTAGGCGGCATCTGCATAAAAAGAAGTTGCTGGCATAAAATCGTCTCTATGGCTCCAGGTAACAATAGATTGCGGTCAGCTATTTAACTGTTGCTATTATTCCCGTGATTTTAGATGAACTAACACGGTTGAGAATTCCAGTAATGTTTTTTTGCAAAACAATTTACTGGTTCTGTGTCAAGCATTAAA
This sequence comes from Anabaena sp. UHCC 0399, assembly GCF_034931465.1. Classification (NCBI taxonomy): domain Bacteria; kingdom Bacillati; phylum Cyanobacteriota; class Cyanophyceae; order Nostocales; family Nostocaceae; genus Anabaena; species Anabaena sp. UHCC 0399. Next base: position 20,848 of record NZ_JAYGGZ010000016.1, read on the forward strand.
ACCGAACTAGGCTCGGCTGCCGAACTTTTGATTGAACCAATAGCTATTTAAGTACACAATTAGGATTTAAATTCCGAACTACCGAGTCAGCATTTCAAAATTGATAGATATTAATTGCTACTTTGGTATTTTGTATAAACATATTTCAGTGGAAATCATGTTCCTCATCGGTATAGTCACATCTACATGGATATGAAACTGATTTCCTGACGATTTTCTAATTTTTTCTAGGGATTTTTGGGAATAATTCGAGGTATATAGATGATCATAGGTGGTTGGGTGGTCTGTTACAAGTGATACTTTCAACTATTAAATTGTTCACAATTAGCACTTTTTCATCAACACTTCACACTTAGTTAGCATTCGCTCAACCTGTCTTCATATTTCCGACTAGGGATGTAGGGGTCTAAGGGTATAGAGATATAAAAAAATACAAATGTACGGCTATGCGGGTATAAGTGTGTGGCTTATATATGATCTGTCACCTGTCACCTGTCACCTGTCACCTATCACCTGTCACCTATTCACTGGTACTCTGGTTTGATATCTCTTAGCATAAGTTCATCAAGGGCTTGTTTAGGAGTGACTTCACCTTGTAATAATCGATAAACTTGCTCGGTAATCGGGATAACTATATTTTTTTGCCTCGCCAGTTGTACTAATACCTGACAAGTATTGACCCCTTCGGCAGTTCCTGGTAACTTAGCCAGAATTTCTACAAGTGACTTACCACCAGCTAGCTGATAGCCAACTTGGTAATTACGACTTAAAGGACTATTACAGGTAGCTAACAAATCTCCTAGACCCGATAAACCATAAAAGGTTTCCGTTTTCGCACCCCAGCAGTTGCCAATGCGAACCATTTCTGTGAGTCCGCGAGTTACTAAAGCGGCTTTGGCATTAGTGCCTAAATGTAAGCCATCACACACACCAGATGCGATCGCCATCACGTTCTTGAGTGTCCCACCTAGTTCCACTCCCACCGGATCAGGATTTGTATAGACTCGAAACCGAGAGGAAGAAAATACTAGTTGCACCGTTTCGGCGGCTGTAGATTCATGACTGGCTACCACCGTGGCGGCTGGTAATGACTGTTCAATTTCTTTAGATAAATTTGGCCCTGACAGCACAACTACTGCATTGTCGGAAAATGTTGATTGCCAAATTTGTGACGGCGTACAGATAGTTTGTGGTTCTAATCCTTTTGTTGCTGTCACAAATATAGTTTCTGATGAAGGGGTGAAAGAATGTACTTGAGATGCAACTTCTCTCACCCCTTTCATGGAGATAGCAGACAGAACTATTTGAGCATCTTGTACAACATTTGCCAATGTTGTAGATCCTTGGCGTGACCACACACGCACCCTATGACCATTCTCTGCTGCTAGCTTTGCCAAAGCTGCACCCCAAGCACCTGCACCCAAAATTGCTACTATATTTCCTTGCACCACTCAAAAATTCAAAATTCAAATTAAAACTACTCACTACTCACCACTCACTACTCAGCACTCACCACTCTCTTTCGTGGGTAAAGTTTCATGAGTTCTCGCACTTGTTCAGCATGGTAAGAACTTCTAGTTAAAGGTGAGGAAACCACTTGTAAATATCCTAACCCTTCACCGTAAGCTTGCCATGCAGCAAATTGTTCTGGAGTAATAAAACTTTGTACTTGTAAATGTTTTTGGCTGGGTTGGAGATATTGCCCGATGGTCAAGATATCACAATCTACAGAGCGTAGGTCTTGCATAACTTGCCGAATTTCGGCATCGGTTTCACCAAGCCCAACCATAATCCCGGATTTAGTGTACACCCAAGGGGCTATTTGGCGGCTTAGTTTGAGTAATTCGATACTGCGATCGTAGTTCCCTTGGGGTCGCACCCGTCGATATAAACTTGGTACTGTTTCGGTATTGTGGTTTAATACCTCTGGAGCAGCTTGCAAAATTATCTCTAAAGCATCCCAGTTACCACATAAATCAGGAATCAGTACCTCGATTGTAGTGTGTGGTGAAACTGTCCGCACTGCTTCAATGCACCGCACAAATTGAGTAGCACCACCATCTACTAAGTCATCTCTGTTAACAGAGGTAATCACTACATGATTAAGTTTCATCCGGCGTACAGCTTCTGCTAACCGTGATGGTTCTGTGGGGTCTAAAGCTTTGGGTTTTTTGTCAAAATCAATATCACAGTAAGGACAAGCACGAGTGCAAGCTGGCCCCATAATCAAAAATGTAGCTGTACCTGCTTGGAAGCATTCCCCAATATTTGGACAGGACGCTTCTTCGCAAACTGTGTTCAGTGCTAAATCGCGTAAAATCTCTTTAACATTACCAACGCGCTCCCATTGAGGTGCTTTAACTCGTAACCAGTCTGGTTTAACAGTCACAATCCACTCTTACCACTGAAGGTTGTACAAATCTAATCCTAGCAAGCAAATCCTTCGCTGAATTAATCAGCTTTCAGAGCTAAGAACTTGGGTTAATCAAATTTTTAGCATGGCTCATAATTTGTGCTATGTTTAGGCATATGTGTAAATTTACGGGATGTGGCGCAGCTTGGTAGCGCACTTCGTTCGGGACGAAGGGGCCGCTGGTTCGAATCCAGTCATCCCGATTTGTTGTTGTAGAGCGACAAATAATTTGTCGCTCTACACTCGTTCTGAGACACTTCATGATCGCAGTTTAGTATAACTAGATGTTAAGACGATAATTGACACTTTTGCTCCGCAATGCTAGCACAAACAGCACGCTACACTTATTTTTTGGTAAAGTCTGGGGATTATTAGTTTCACTATCTCACCTAAGCTAGACCATTTACTATTTTTTTGTGTTGCTAAATACACAAAAATAACAAGATTTTATTTGAAATATCAAACAATAAAAACGAACACAATAGATCCATATTTGTGTTTTCAATTACTGCATGGGTTCTTTTTTCAGAGATAGAATATGTGTCTCAGCAGTTCGTAACAACGGATAAATATATTGTTAATGCTTTTGTAGCTAAAGTTTCAAAACTCACTTCATTCTCCCAGCTATTTTTGCACCGTCTTAGGTATTTATATGACTTACAACTCAGAACAAATGCAACAGATTCTCCAAAAAGCTTTTGCTCGTCAGCAACAGGGAGAAATTTCCCGGCAGCAGATTATAGAAATCGCCTCAGAACTAGGAGTTTCATCGGCATCGCTCCAAGCTGCTGAACAAGAATGGTTGACCCAAGAAATAGGAGAAAAAAAGCGGCAGAGATTTCATGCCCAACGACGTGATGATTTTAAATCACACCTAATTGCTTTTATTGGTGTCAATGGATTTTTGATTGTATTAAATCTTTGGACAAGCCCTTCATATTTCTGGGCTATTTTTCCCCTATTGGGTTGGGGATTAGGTTTGTTCTTTTCTGGTATGAAGGCTTATAAAACTAGTGGAGAAGCATATGAAAATGATTTTTATGAATGGTCTAAAAAACTGCCGAAATAGATTACCCACACATAACTAAAAATTTAAGGGGTAGTTTTACAACCACCCCTATATTCCCCTCATATTTAGAATTTACTTTTCGTTCCCTGATTGGGACGTATATTTACTTTGAAATATTAACTAAACTTTCAACTTGAGCCGAAGCTAGTGTTGGTGCAGTGAAAATCTGTGAGTAAAGACTTGTTGGTTGTTGTCCACCCACAACTGGTAATACTTGACGAGCATGGGCTGCAACTTCTACTGTCTTCACATCATAGGTCTGTGTTACCAACTTGGGATACAAACCGATACCAATGATGGGAAGAATCAAACAAGCGGTGATGAACAACTCGCGGGGATTCACATCAGCAATTACAGCATCTAAATGTAATTCTTCACTTTGCTTACCGTAGAACACTTGACGCAGCATGGACAGTAGGTAAATCGGTGTCAGAATCACACCCACTGCTGACAGCAGGATAACTACAACTTTGAAGCTGGAACTGTAAACATCACTGCTAGCAATACCGAGGAATACCATCAACTCACCTACAAAGCCACTCATACCAGGTAAGGCGAGAGAAGCCATTGCGCCGGCGGTGTAGAGTGCGAAGGTTTTGGGCATTACTTTACCCATACCGCCTATTTTGTCCATCAACAAGGTGTGGGTACGTTCGTAAGTCACACCAGTTAAGAAGAATAAGCTAGCAGCAATTAAACCGTGGGAAACCATCTGTAGCATAGCTCCACTGACACCAATTTCTGTGTAGGAAGCTAGACCAATGAGTACAAAACCCATGTGGGCGATTGAAGAGTAAGCTAGGCGGCGTTTGAGGTTGGTTTGAGCAAAGGCACAACAAGCACCGTAGACAATGTTAACTACACCCAAGATTGCTAAAACTGGCGCAAAGTAAACATGGGCATCAGGTAACATCTCCATATTGAAGCGGATGAGAGAATAACCACCCATTTTCAACAACACACCAGCCAAAATCATTGAACCAGGTGCAGACGCTTCACCGTGAGCATCAGGTAGCCAGGTATGTAGAGGGAAAATTGGCAGTTTTACACCGAAGGCAATTAAGAATCCTGCATAAGCTAATAATTCAACCGCTTTGGGATATTCTTTCATTCCCAAGGATGCAATGTCGAAAGTAAATGTATCTCCAGAGAATGCTAGTGCAAAACCGGCGATGAGAATAAATATAGAGGCAGCAGCTGTGTAAAGAATAAACTTGGTAGCTGCATAACGGCGTTTTGGGCCTCCCCAGATGGCAATCAGCAAGTATACGGGAACTAGCTCGATTTCCCACATCAGGAAGAATAACAGCAAGTCTTGGGCAAGAAACACACCCAACTGTGCGCTGTACATCGCCAACATCAAACCATAAAATAATCGCGGCTTGTTGGTTACTTTCCAAGCCGCGAAGATTGCTAGTGTGTTAATTAAGCCTGTGAGCAAGATGAGAGGCATTGATAAGCCGTCAACGGCTACAGACCAATTCAAGCCTATTTGGGGTATCCAAGAATATTTTTCTACAAATTGGTAAGTTGAGTTTTGAAAATCGTAATGTTGCCAAAAGGCGTAAATCATTAAGGCAAAATCAGCGATCGCAACTCCTAAACCATACCAACGAACTGTTTTACCTTCTTTATCTGGAATTATCGGGATGGCTAGGGATGCCACCAACGGTAAGGCAATTATGGCTGTTAGCCAGGGAAATTCAACTGGATTCATCACTTCTAACAATCTTTTTTTGTGTCCGCTTTTGATTACATTATATTAAGGAATTCGTACTTTTGTAAACGTTATTTATCCCTATAAAAATAAAATTCCGGTGATTTATAGGAATATATACTCAGCAAAATCACGATGATCAGCATAAAACAGAATAAATACTTATACAATTTGGCTGCCAGTCCATCCTAAATGTAAACTTTTGCAACGTCAATAAAAAACGGCAACTTTAAATGCCGTTACAAAAGTTGATGGAATTGGGGAAAAGAAAGCAGGGGGAGCAGGGGGAGAAAAATACAATGCCCACTCACTACTCCCAACTCATTACTCAGCACTCCTGCACTCCCCCACTTCTAAATAATGCGATTGACAATCATCCATACTTCCCCATCTGAACGTACATAAGGGACTGAGATGGTTTTAAATCCAGTGATGAATGGTTTGTAATACACCTGCCAATACAAAGGACTTAGATGATCAGCACAAGCTTTTAAGCTGCGGATTTCTTTTGCTAGTTCGCCGGCGAGTTCATTAATGCGTTCAGCATGGATTTGCGCCAGTTCTTTGGCTTCTTCTAACTGTTGTTGTTGCCTAATTAGTTGTGTTTTCCTAGGTAACTGGGCTAATTCAGTTTGTTTATGCTGTACCTGTGAATTTAAAGCCGCGATCGCATCATCTATACCTTTGAGTTCCGCCGATAATTGGGGATTTTCTCTGGCTTGCAGACGGTAAGCTTGTACCATAGCCAAAGGTGAATCATATTCACTAGCCATGACATTATTATTAATAGTCAGGTCAGCACGTTCTTGCTGAAGCACTTGAATTTCCGAGTTGAGTGCTGTGATCTCCGACTGAATTTGCTCCAAAGGCCAGCCAGGGTTAAGTTGTTTCATTTTTAATTTTTAATTTTTAATTTTCAAATTGCGCCTTGGGTATCGAGACAAAGCGATCGCACTACAGCATTAATTCCTGTTTCTTTCCAGGCTGTAGACATCGCTGCTTCCACTGCTGGGGCGTGAGACACATCTGCTAAAGCCAACAGTGTCGGGCCCGCACCACTAATCACCATCCCGTAAGCACCAGCCGCCACCGCCGCCGCATTCACAGCATCGTAACCAGGAATTAAAGCTTGACGATAAGGCTGATGTAACTTATCTTGCAGGGCTGCCTTTAACCATTGTCCCTTACCAGTTTCCAAGCCGCGTAACAATAACCCTAAATGAGCCGTGTTGAAAATTGCATCTGCACGACTAAATTCTGTGGGTAAAACTCGCCGCGCCTCCGCAGTTGATAATTCAAAATCAGGAATTGCTACCACTGGGACAATATCACTATGCCAAGGAACATCACAAATTTCCCAACCTGTTTGACTAGTAGCCGCCAGCCGACATCCCCCCAACAAAGCTGGAACTACATTATCAGGATGTCCTTCCATTGCGATCGCTAATTCCATCACCTGCGTTTGAGATAAAGGCTCACCCGCCAATTGATTTCCTGCAACTAAACCACCAACAATCGCTGTGGCGGAACTCCCCAAACCCCTGGACAGGGGTACACCTAAATTAATCTCAATTTTCACAGGTGGCGGTGTCTGATCTATATATTGATATAACTTGACAAACGCCTGATAAAGTAAATTACTCTCATCAGTTTGTACTCGTTCTGCTTCCGCCCCTGTGACATGAATAATGAAGCCACCTGCTTCCAGGCGAGTGAAGTTGAACTGATTATATATAGTCAAAGCTGCACCAATGCAGTCAAAACCAGGCCCCAAATTAGCAGTTGTGCCAGGAACGTTAAGCGTAACAGAAGTAACAATAGACATTTACAAATACTCACCTAACCAATCAACCAGCATCCCATGTAAATGCACGCCCTTGAAATTTGCTGGCTGACATTCACAGCGAGGAAACATGATTATTTACAAATCTTAGTATAAAAGTCCGCGATCGCCTACGGTGGGGCGCAGCCCATCGCTACCTGCATTGACAAGTCACACTAAAAGTGAATGGAAGTGACATTCCACTCTCAATTCCATTCACCTTGTAAAGTGAAAGCTGCCCAATAGTAAGGTGCAGCGTATTTCTGATTACGCCAAATTTCTATTTGTGCTGCTCGCAGCGCGGCGGCTGGCTTTAATCCTATTTGGAGCATATTTTTATAGAATATCTTCATTAGTTCAGCTGTGGCTTGATCATCCACACTCCACAAACTCACCACAACTCGCGGACTACCTGCATACATAAACCCTCTAGTTAACCCTACTAATCCTTCTCCCTTGACTTCCTCTCCCAGTCCAGTTTTACAGGCACTGAGTACCACTAATTCTGCTTGTAGATTGAGGTTGAAAACATCATGCAAGCGCAAAAAGCCATTTTGAGGTCTTCCCTGCTCATCAAATAACGATAATACAATTCCTGATAGTTCTGGATGCTTGCTGTTGAGAATGCCATGAGTAGCAAAATGTATGATGCGATATTGGCTTAACTCTTTACTAGTGGCGGTAGCGCGACTAGCAGTAAAGTCAACAGCTTGTTTACTTTGATTAGCTGGAACAAGAGAAAGGATTTCTTCAGCTTCTTGGCGTGTAAAACGTAAACGCTCAAAGCTGATGTCTGAGTCTATTGCGGTTCTGGTTAAAGCCAGACTGTCTAAGTTACTTTCTAAACCAAGTGGGCGCGACAGTTGAACCTTACCACGCAGACGCTCATCATTATTGCTAAAGATAGGATCTGCTAATACAACTAATGTTTTGGGAGGCGATTTACGTTCTTTGTGTTCACGTCGAAGGATAGCTAGTGTAGATGCTGAGGGTAAAGTAATGACTTCGTGGTTGAGCAATAAGGGTTCATATTTGCTACTTCCTGATAAACTGGGTGTATTTAAAGCAGCAAATGGCACATACTGCAAAGCTCCATCACTGACAATCACTAGACGTTTCTTTCGCAGTTGCTGGGCTACTGGCGAAAGTATTAACTGAGACAGAACATCTATGGATGGGCTATGTCTAAGATATGGGGTAGTTATCTCTTGACGGAACTTTTGAACAGCTGCTTCAATGTCTGCGCGCTTGGGTAGTTCATAACTAGTCATGTTCTTATTCGTAACTACCCAAAGATAACTACGCTTTTCTCCTAAAGAATATTCTAAAAGCAGGGTATCCTCATCAAGCACTTGCTGTTGAATCTGTGTTAGTGAAAGCGGTTGTGGTTGAGTCAGTGCTGCATAACGTGGACTAGTCGCGCGGATCTTTGCTTGAACTTGCTGATATTGTTCTAAAACTGTCTCATTTTCTATTTCTAAAGCCTGTATCTGTGCTGGGGTACGATTGCCGCTTAATAGCTGTATCCGGCTTTTTTCTAAAGTGTCGAGTTGTTGCTGCAAGTTGCGTTCTTGAGAAAGTAACTTTGGCTCTATACCTTGGCGAAGATCAGCATTAGCTTCATTAAGCAGTTCTAAAAGACTGCGGGCGCGAGCGTGTTCACTAGCTTGCAATGCCTGAGCATCATATCCTTGAGATGGTTGTTTTTTGTGCAACTGCATCAACAAGTCGATGTAAAACTGATAATAGTCCTGTACTGTAGCAAAATAGGAAGAGCGAAGTTCTTGAGAGTGAATTTTGGTACGCAACTCTTCTACAATTTTGATGACTATTTTAATCTGAGTCAAGGCAGCGTTCAAATTCCCTTGATGACGTTGAACAGAGGCTAAATGATAAAGAGTCTGAGCTTCTCCTCCCCTATTACGCACCTGTTGATATAAAGGCAGGGAAGGGATTTGTTGAAATGATCTAGTGCCTTCTGCTTTTCTCCCCAAGCTAAGTAGACTTTACCAATATTGTTCAAGGTGGCTGCTAACCCTAATTTATTTTCCACAGATTCAAATAGAGGTAGAGCTTGCTGGAAATAATCCCGCGCCTTTTGGTGTTCTCCTAAATCTAAGTAAACTGCACCTATGTTATTCAGGGTAAGAGCCTCTCCCAGTTTATCTCCTATCTGTCGTCTGATTGCGAGGGATTGCTGAAAATAATCCAGTGCTTTTTGCGTTTCTCCTAAATCTAAGTAACCTGCACCGATGTTGTTGAGAGTACGAGATTCTGCTGGCTTGTCTTCTATTTGTGCATATAAAGGTAGGGATTGGCGGAAATAATCCAGTGCCTTTTGTTTTTCGCCTAAATCTAAGTAAACTATGCCAATATTGTTGAGAGTACGAACTTCCCCTAGTTTGTCTTTTACCTGTCGCCGTAGAGGAAGAGATTGCTGGAAGTAATCCAGTGCTTTTTGCGGTTCGCCTAAATCTAAGTAGACATTGCCAATATTGTTGATACTTAGAGCTTCCCCTGCTTTATCTCCCATTTGTCGCTTGAGTAACAGGGCTTGTTGGAAATACTCTAGTGCCTTTTGCAGTTCTCCTAACTCTGAGTAAACATTGCCAATATTGTTGAGGGTGATAGTTTCCCCTTTTTTATCTCCCACCTGTCGTCTGAGTAATAAGGCTTGATGCAAATTTTCTAGTGCTTGACGCTGTTGTCCTAAATCTGAGTAGATTTTGCCAATGTGACCAAGGGCGAATGCTTCTGATGAAAGATCGCCTAATATTCGATATAGTGAACGTGCTTTTTCAAAAAAACCTAATGCCTGTAACACAGATGCTGCTGTTCCTTGCTGATATAGTTGCTTTCCTTTGTGATAAGCTTCTTCAGCCGCAGCAAGAGTTGTATCTGGCACATTTGTCTGTGCTACCTGTGTAATCTCTAATGAATAATCCGCAGTTATTGCAACACTTGATTTGGAAAGTAATCCGATACTGCTCAAGATAACTATAGTGCCATTGACTACAAATAGAAAAGAGTGCCATTTTGTTGACTTACATATCTTCCATTTGTTCATAAAAGTACCTTGATTCTCTGAGAGATTGAAAGTTGCTTAAACTTAATATTTCCCAAAATCAGGTAAAAAATTTGTCAATGATCGCATCCCAAGTTTAAAGATTGCCCTCCAATTCATCAAACCCCATACTCAAGATGTGTCCAGGAGCAATCCCAAAGTTTGCCACCAAGCCATATGTACAACTACAATCAGTCTTCTGTTTCTTCCCAAGCTTCTACCCCTAGATCAATAGAAATCCGGTACAGAAAGTACTTTAAATATATAGTACCGAGTAGTCGGTGAGTAGCCGAAGATGGACAATTTGCCGTTGTCTTTTATATATTAATTAGTATAGGAAGCCTAGTTTGATTTTTCTGAAAATACTAACAAGGAAACCTTTATACAACAAACTTCTAGTCAAATTGGTTATTAAAAAAGTAAATATAATTCCTATATTTTTTAATATTTCTGTTGAATGTAAATTTTCAAACTAACTGATCTGTCTAAAGTAGGAAAAATTATCTATTCAAAAATATTTTGCCAATTTGCCTCTTATATTAATAAGAAATACAAATAAAAAACGATTTGATTTTTGTTGCATAGAGGTTGAAATTATGTATAAATATATTTAGTATATTCGATATAATTATGTCGAATATACTGTTGCTCATATATAGTGACAGATACAGAGGTAAGGATAGTTTACATATAAATATTCTTAATTACCTCATGACTCTATTAGCTATAAATGACGCAGTATTTTGATGCGACTTCTATTTGATGATACCGTTTTGCATGAAGCCTGCTGTTTAATTTAATTTACCTAGACTATAAGGGCTTGCTGGCATGAGACTATCTGCGTTAGATCCACTCATACCGCTTAACTGTTTAAAAGATGAACTGATCAAGTTGCCAAAAGGTTACTCATTTTATGAAGAAGAAGTAATAGATTTTCTATCACGTCGAAGATGGCCTGAGAGCGATCGCCGTATTGACCGCACAACTTTCTGGCGTTGGAGAAATGATAATGGAATAGAACGCCAAAAGGTATTCAGCCGCTTGGATCTGCTCAAACTTTGTCAAATCTGCGACCACTACCGAATAGATGGAACTCGCAATGAATATTTGGAAATCATGAAAAGGAAAAAAGAATTAGCACTCAATAGATAAGAATTTATGTGTAATTTATGTTGCTAGTTATCTAATCAGTGATAGTAATGGGTCATGAGTTATAATTTTGCCCATACCAATTACTTAAAGGAAAGACCACATTTACCTAAATACATACTGGCTTAATATTTGTTTAGTTTCCTCAAAGGTTTCTCTGATTTTGATTAGCTAGTACTATCAAAATGAGTGCATATATTCTTTTTCCAAGCAATTGAGATTTTTTCACATACCTGCATTTCTAGAAGTGCAGGTTTTTTATTTATACAAGTATTGATAATACTATATGAAAACCAAGATAAACCTACTAAGTTAATATAAAAAATAAAAAAATCTTATATCCTAGGGAATAGATTGAGCATTGACAAGTTATTTCTAAAGTGAAAAATAAAATTCTCTAGAAGGATGAAGTTTTTATTTATCTACTTACAGAGAATAAATAGGTGTAGTTGATTTATTCCTAAATGTTGAAGTGCTGTTATGTTATCCATTGGAGATTATGTGATTAACCAACAAACAGGCCATCTAGGCAAAGTGGTTGGTTACGGCAACTACCTCATCAATAATGTATACACAGTCACATTGAAAGTGCTTGTAGCTGAAACTGCTAATTCCCAAAAGCGAGTGTTTGTAGTGGAAGATAAAGTATCAGCATGGATTAGGTGGTCTGTAGCATAATATTACCTTTTTTTAAGGATAAACACGATGGTACGTGATTGTATTTTTTGTCTACAAGAAGCAGCTTTACAATTGATATTTAAAAAATATTTACCGCCTCAAAATCCATCTGAATGTTTTGTTAATCCCCCTTGTGGTTGTCCCAATCCTGGACAAGAACTACAGTGTGAAGACTGTGTTTATCTGGAAGCTTGTTTGTCTAATTTTAGGCAATTGGAAAGTAGGAACAAGGGGAAAACTAACGACTAATGACTAAAACAGTAAACTAGCAGAATTGACATCTAAAAATAAATCCGCCTGTAGTTGTTGACGCAGGATAGAAGCTGGACAGTCTGTAGTGACTGAACTTTGTAGCATATTTTGTACTATCTGTGCTTTACGTTGTTGTGGTGCTAGACAAAGGATTTTTTTGGCTGAACAAATCAAAGGCAAGGTTACAGTAAAAGCGTACTGGGGAACACTATCAAGATTGGGGAATTGTCCTGTACTTACTTGTTGTTGGCGATTAGCTGTATCTAGTTTTACTAATTTAACGCTGTAAGGATCTTGGAAATTGGCTACAGAGGGGTCGTTAAAAGCTAAGTGTCCATTTTCGCCAATACCAAGACAGCAGAGGTCAATAGGTTGTGCTTGCAGTAGTTTGGTGTAGCGATCGCACTCTGTCAATGGTTCTAAAGTATCACCTTCAATATAGTGAAACGTTTGGGGACATATTCGCTTTTCTACACGTTCTCGCATATAGTGCCGAAAACTAGCAGGATGATCGGCACTAATTCCCAAATATTCATCTAGATGAAATAAAGTAATTCGTGACCAATCTACACCACCCAAAGCAATCAACGCCTCTAAAAATTTGAGTTGAGAATTGCCTGTAGCGAATAAAACAGCAGCTATCTGCTGATGTTGCAGAATAGATTGTAAATACTTCTGGGTGATACCTGCAACGTCTTGAGCCATGTCTGATTCAGATTTGTAAATCTGTACCGAGAGGCGATCAACATGAAAAGATTTTGTAGGGGCTATCATTTGCTCTTCTCCCTGTTCCCTTTTCCTCAAAAGTTTGGTGTAGAGGCTTCCTCTACTCTCACTTCTCTCTGTTCCTGATTAACTACATCATTAGTTAATTCCATGATTTTCTCAAATTGAAAATCATGGGCTAAACAACTGAAATACTCTTGTAAAATTGTATTTTCCCAGGTGAGTTGCTGGATTAATTCTAAAATTAGGTCATCACTACCTTGGGCAGCAGCTTGATAGATTTTTGCCACCCATTCTTGAGGCATTTGAGATAGTAAAGACAATAAATCATCAATTTTTGGAATTTTTTCTAGAGATTTTTGCCTAATATGGAATGTTTGGCGAATATCTTTTTGGTAAAGATAGCGAACACCTAAATATTGACTGAGTTTTTCGAGAATTTGTGCTTTCTGGAAGGGCTTGTTAATCAAATCGTCACAACCAGCTGTCATCATTGCTTCCCGTTGTTCTTCAAAAGCGTTAGCAGTCAGGGCAATAATAATTGTATGGTGTTGATAGGAACAAGACATGGGGCGATTTTCGTTCCGAGACACTTCATGAACGTATGTTGTCAGTTGCAAACAAGTTTCTGCTAGGGTTGCTCCGACTGTGGTCATCGACATCATACTGCATTTTTCCTGATGCTCTAATTCACGGGAACGAATCAAGCGAGTAGCTTGATAACCATCCATTGCAGGCATTCGCATATCCATGAAAATGAGGTGAGGATGCCATTGTTCCCATAAAGCAACAGCCTCGTGACCATTTGCAGCTTCTTGTACCGCAAAACCAATAGATGAAAGGAGTTTCACTAGTAAGAGACGACTATCGGGTATATCATCTACAACCAAGATTCGATATTGTGCTTGCTGCGGTGCTAAACCAGTTACCCAATGAGATACTGATGACATGGGCATATCAGCAGCAGAGATTAAAGCGACTTGAATATCAAAGGTAAATTGACTCCCCATCCCTAAACTGCTAGTAACGCTAATTTCTCCCCCCATCATTTGCACGTATTTACGGCTAATTGCTAATCCTAAGCCTGTTCCCTGTTGCGATTGTCTACCGCTTTGAGTTTGTCCAAAAGCTTCAAATAACAACTCAAGTTCTTGTGGTGCAATTCCTGTACCAGTATCTTGTATCTCAAAGATGAGAGATTGGGGATGGGAAATAGACAAGCTAGAAGGGGAAGACACGGGAGATGCAGTATTACTTTCTTGTCCCCCTTGTTTCCTTGTCCCCTTGTCCCCAGTCCCTAACCTTACTTTAAGTATCACATTGCCAGATGCTGTAAATTTAATGGCATTTCCTACAATGTTGAGTAAAACTTGACGTATTTTGCTTTCATCGCTTTGTACGTATTGGGGCAAATGAGGATCATATTCAAATATCAGCTTTAAGCCTTTGGCTTTTGCCCGAACTTGCAACAGTTCTTGGAGGTTATCCAATAGATGAATTAAATCAAAACTACTGAGATTTAAGGTGGTTTTGCCTGCTTCGATTTTGGACATTTCCAGAATGTCGTTGATGAGGTTGAGCAGGTGTTCTCCGGCGCGGTTCATGATGCCTAAGTTTTGTTGATGTTCACGAGAGAGGGTGTTGTCATGGCTCATTAGTTGCGTAAATCCCAAGATGGCGTTTAGGGGTGTTCGCAATTCGTGGCTCATGTTGGCTAGAAATTCGCTCTTGGCTCGATTGGCAGCATCAGCTGCTGTCACCGCCGCTTGTAAGGCTTCTGATTGCTGTTGAGTTTGGGCTAACAATTGTGCCTGCTGTAAAGCCACTCCCAACTGATTACCAATCTGGACTACGATGTTGATTTCCCCTGTTTTCCACTGGCGAGGCTGGGAATTTTGATAGGTGGCTAATAACCCCCAAACTTGATTACCACATAAGATGGGGACAGTAATATAGGCTTGGGCTTGAAACTGCTCCAAAAGATTGATGTAATGAGGGTCTAGACCAGCTTGGTAGATGTTCGACACACAACAAAAACTTGTGCCTGTATTCGCTGGTATCTGATTATCTTGTAATTCGATTTCTTGACCATCCAACATTTTTAGGATACAGCGACCATTTTCTAAAGCATCTTTGGTGAGATTGAGGTTTTGTTGGTGCATTTCGATGAGTGACACCCACTCCGTACCTACAGATTCGGCGACAAATTCGCCACTCCAATCGGGATGAAAGCGATAAACAACGACGCGATCGCAATGCAAAACTTGCCGTAATTCTGCGGTGGTGGCGGTAAAAATAGTTTCTAAATCTAGGGTCTGGCGCATCCTTTGAATGACTTGAGCGATCGCTCTTTCCCGTTCTATACTTTCGCGTAAAGCTGCTTCTGCCTGTTTGAGTCCACTAATTTCTAGCATCACAGTGCCGACACCAGAGGGGCGATGATCTTCTCCAGGAATGGGAAAATAGGAAACTAAGAAATGACGTAGATGCTCCCGCGACTCGGAAACGGCAATACTTAGTTCCCGGTTCAGAATTGCTTGACCGGTCAATAGTACGTGTTGACAAAATGGTGTCAGCAAAGGGTCGATGTGGGGTGCTATTTCATCGAGTGTCTTGCCGATATGGTCTTTTGCTGGTTGACCAGAAATCTCTGCCATCAATTCGTTAATTTGGACAAATCGCAGATGGTGGTCTAAGATGTTCATGCCTACAGGCGCACCACTGAAAAAAGCATTGAGATGAGCTTCCCGCAGTTCTAGCTGTTTTTCTAGGGTTTTGCGCTCTGTAATGTCTTTATTAGTGCCGGTCATCCGTAAAGGCGCACCTTGTTCGTCACGTTCCACAATCTGACCGCGAGATTGTAGCCATTTCCATTCCCCAGAGGCACAGCGTATCCGAAATTCCATTTCATATACAGATGTCATCCCATGTAGATGAGCATGAATAGCTGATTTAACGGCGGGTAAGTCTTGTGGATGGATTAATTGTTGGCTCAGTAATTGATTTTGATCGACTTCAGATTCTGTATACCCTAGTAGATTTTGCCATTGCCAGTCACGATAGATTTTCCCTGTGTGGAGATTCCAATCCCACAAACCCAACTCGCTGGCTTCTAGGGCTAGTTGTAATCGTTCTTCGCTTTGTCTGTGGGCTGCTTCTATCATTTGGCGTTGAATTAAACTGCCTAATTGCGTGGCTACAGCACCCACCAACATCAGTAACCGCTTATCTACTGAGACAGCACTGCGCTTAAAAAATACTAAAACAGCTACTACTTCGCGACCGGCAAGAATGGGAACACCAAAACCCGTTTTAAAGCCGATTTTCGCAGCTTGCGAAGAGCGTAAAAATACTGACTGGGTTAGCTGAGAAATATCTTCTATCCATTCTGGTTTTTTCGTTTGCCATACTCGCCCCGGTAGTCCCACACCTACAGCAAATGTCATTGTCTGGCTGCGATCGCAAAATTCTTCCAGATGGTTTTCTTCACAGTAGCAGACTAAACTATGTTCCAATACACTACCATCATCATTGGGTATCCATGCTTCCCCAAAGTCCCAACCGATAGTTTGGCAAATCAAACGCAAGACTAATGTTAAAGCACTTTTGAGATCAATGGCGCGGGTGATGCCCTGTGTAGTCAACAGCAATAAACGGCTTTCAGTTTCTGCTTGTTTGCGTTCGGTGATATCTTTAGCTGTTGCAAGTAGATACTTTTGACTCTCTATTTCGATCATTTCTGCACTGAGCAATACCGTTTTGATTTCACCGCTTACAGTACGAAAATCAACTTCATGGTTGCGAATAGTTTTTGTTTGTTGCAGGATTTTGGACAGAAAATGACATTCCTGGGGATTTACCCAAATGTTTAATTCTGTATTAGTGCTACCAATGACTTGCGATCGAGAATAACCAAAGAGCCGACAAAAGCTGTCGTTAACTTCAATGTAGCGTGTTTCTGGAAAAGTACACAGAGCGATGGGGTCAGGGGAGGCTCTAAAGGCTGAGGCTAACTTCTGTTCGGAAGCTCGATGAGCTGCTTCAGCTCGTTGACGTTCTCGTGCTTCTAGTGCCAAAGAGACTAAATTACTTAAAGAACGGGCAAAATTTTGCTCTTCCAGTGTCCAGTGATGTACTATTCCCACAGTTTCTAAGCACAAAACTCCTACTGTTTTTCCCCCTAAACGAATGGGTGTATCGAGCATGGAAGTAATATTGCAGGGGGTAAGATAAG
This sequence comes from Anabaena sp. UHCC 0399, assembly GCF_034931465.1. Lineage (NCBI taxonomy): Bacteria > Bacillati > Cyanobacteriota > Cyanophyceae > Nostocales > Nostocaceae > Anabaena > Anabaena sp. UHCC 0399. The sequence continues at coordinate 37,972 of NZ_JAYGGZ010000016.1, forward strand.
TCTCAGATAGTTGTTGTGTGCGGGGATCTTTATAGGCATCATCGGCGGCGATCGCTTCATTTTGATGCAAAATTTGAAAATATGCTAGATGCTCGGCTACTGATAGGGCCAATCCTGTACTGTGCTGATGGTGACTTTGCTCAAATAAATCGCAGCATTCAATTTCAGTACCTGTGACTTTATACAGCCAAATACTAGCTCTTTCTACGTCAATATGTTTTGCTCCAGCTTCTGTAATTTCCCTCAAAACAGCTGGCAATTCTCCTTGATATAATGCCTGATGTTTCGCTAGCTGGCTTAACACTGAGTTATAGTTGCATAGCTTGATGGTACTTGCCGCCGGGTTGGTATTTTGATGGTAATTTTGCAGATTACTCTCCGCTTGCACAGTATTGCATATTGTCTCTAGCTGCTGTGTTTGCTTTGCTAACTCAACGGCTAGTTGTTGATATTTTGCCTGCTCTACAAGTAATTGTTGCCGTAGTTCTTGAGTCTTAAGTTGATTCTTTACTCGAATTAAAACTTCTTTTTCTCTTAATGGTTTAGTAATATAGTCGGCGAAATCTAATTTAATATGATTCAATGTTTGAGATAGTTTTTCTAAATCAATCAGTAAAATTATGGGTATATCTATTTTGTTTTGATTACTCTTTAATCGTTGAGCGATTTTTGACCCCTTGAGGTTAGCTATAGAACTGTCCAGTAAAATTAGATCAGGAATAAAGTCTATTGCTAAATTAACTTCTATTTCCTTAGAAGATAATTTTTGTAAATTATAATTAATCGCATCAAATATTCTTAATAAACAATTCCAATTTTCTAGACCGTTCTCAATTAAGAGAATCTTGATTTGCTGATCATCTATCTTCATAGCATGATTTTTTGTGAAAAAATTTCAACACACCTTGATTAACTGGCAATTAAAACAAAATATTTTTGTCCGTACTATGTTGGCAGAGAATTGTAGATTAATTATTCATATGGCTTGAAGTATTACGGTTAAATATAACTCATATATGCTACAGTCACAGCAATAAAATTACCCAGGCTATTCATTAACTGAACATCTTGCACTAGCGTCGAAAACCGCAATGCTGGAGTACATTTGAGGCTAAAACCGTTGATGATTAGTTGAAACCCTGGTTTTTAGTCTTTGCTGAGAATACTCGAAGATGTGATTTGAAAATCTTTCCATACCGCAACTTTTGCGTCTCTATATCTTTGTATACTTGTATAATTATCTATATTTTTATTGGCAGAGAAATCGTATTATTACTTATATTTAGATTTAGACGGAAAATCGGATCAAGAAACCATAAAATCGAGAAAATATAGGAGATACAGCGTTTTGTAAGTAAATTAGGTACACCCCATTTACTTGCAAAACGCTGTATTTTCATTATGCTGAGTGGTGGTGCTGTTAGCGGTAGCGCGGCGTTTAGCCGGTGCTGAGTGCTGAGTGGTGAATAAGTGTATACTTACTCACCACTCTTGATGTAAATGACCAGCTAGATCAAAAAGGCTAATGAGTAGGGACTTTTGGCTTCACAACTTCCTCATCTTCTAATTGTAAATTGTGGATGCTCCCGACGATCGCCACGCCAGCGAAAGAATAAGTATGAACGCCATACAATCTACACAAAATTCCCGCCATTCATTAGTCTACGGGCCAGTCAAATCTTGGCGATTTGGGTCATCGCTGGGTATTGATCCAATTGGGGAAGTTTCTATTTGCTCGTTTAATTGCGTCTACTGTCAATTAGGGCAAATTCAAGTACATACTACTGAACGCCGGATTTTTGTACCTACAGCCCAAATATTTGAGGATTTGCGATCGCTATCACCAGATGAAAAAATAGATGTAGTTACCCTCAGTGGTAGTGGTGAACCGACTTTAGCCTTAAATTTAGATGAAATTTTAGCGATCGCCAAACAGTTGACAAAACTGCCAACGGTAGTTTTAACTAACAGCTCACTCTTAGGCGATCGCATGGTACGCGACGCTTTGCAACTAGCTGATATTGTATCTGTTAAATTAGATGCCATTTCGTCACATCAATGGCAGCGCATTAATCAGCCTATAGGGACAATGAATCTACCTGATATTTTGGCAGGTATTGCCCAATTTCGCGGGGAATATACAGGACATCTCGCTATCCAAACAATGGTTTTGTCTTCCTGGACAACAGAAATGCTAGAAGATTACATCCAACTAGTACAGCGTCTTAGTCCTGATGAAATTCAACTCAACATTCCATCTCGACCCCGTGCGTTGGTTCGTCAGTTAGATGCTAGGGGAAATAATGCCTTTGAATCTGACTGTGGTGATTTTCGCCAAATCAATTGCATCAGCGTTGATGTCCTCAATGCTTTAGCTGATGCTATTTACTTTGCAACCAAAATTCCTGTGCGTTGCGCCCCGATAGCTTTGTCATAGTTCACTGTTTACAAGGAATCAACAGATGGAAACCGAACAAACCAACCTATCACTAATACGCCCAAAAATTCCCTCTGGTCATCTTAACATCATGGGTTACATTGATGAATCAGAAGTGAATGGCCCTGGTTGTCGTGCTGTTGTCTGGGTTCAAGGGTGTCCGAGGGAATGTCCTGGCTGCTTTAATCCCGATTCCTGGACATTTGAGATTAACCAACTAGTAACTGTTGATAGTCTAGTTGAGCAAATTTTAAGCAAACCCCAAAATACCGGCGTGACATTCTCAGGAGGAGAACCATTTTGGCAAGCATCCGCCTTAGCTGATTTAGCCCGTAAGCTAAAAGCGGCTGGTTTAAATGTCATGTCTTTTAGTGGTTTTACCCTCAAGCAACTCCAATCAGAATCTGCACCGCCAGGTTCTCAAGAATTATTAGCACAATTAGATATTTTGATTGATGGGCCGTTTGTAGAAACTTTAGCAATTAATTCTCCAGATTCCCCTGTTTCCTCGCGAAATCAAAAGGTTCGCGTATTTAACCCAGCCTTTGCTGACAAAATTTCTTGGGCTAGCGACCAGATAGAAGTTCACATCCTCAAAGATGGAAATCGTATTGTCACCGGTTATCAAGGTTGGTTGGAATTGACTTAAATCAGTTAACAGTTATAGCACTTCTCGTTTGTATACAATACACTCTAACCTCTCTCCTACAAGGAGAGAGGCTTTGAGGCTTACTCCCCTTCCCTGTCTCCGACACGCTGCGCGAATGTAGGGAAGGGGTTGGGGGTTAGGTCTAGGGTGTTGACTTTGTGGGAAAATTCCTCAAAAAATTTCATGCAAATTCTGTTACGAGAGAAGTCCTACAATACCGTAATATACACAGGCACTAGCACCAGTAATGTAAACTAACCACGTTAGGAAAAAACCAAATGCGCGACCCGGTGAGGGACCATAGGTGATATTCAGCCCCCACGCATGAGCAACTCGTCCTATCGTGAGTACACTGCCAAGCAACCAGAGTATCCAAGACGATGAACGCATCAACTCTAATGTGATGACAAACAACAGCCCCAACGGGACATATTCTGTAAAATTGCCATAGGCACGTACTCTGCGCTGAAGAACGCCATCATCGGCAGTTTTTGTAATCACAGATTTCTGAGTATAGCTTTCGACAAAAGCTGCCCACGGATTGGGGTGTTCAAGGTAATTGGGCTGATTAATAATGTCTGTCTCCGTTTCTCCGTGCCAAATACGCGTTCGGGTGCGCTCTGTAACGACAAGGTAAGACAAAACAAGCGCAATCAAACCATTTAGTCCCACAAACAAGGTTGAAATAGGGATAGGCATAACAGATGTGAATTGTAGATCAATTTTATACAATAAGGACTCATAGTCACCGAACCAAGTCCTCAACTGGGTACAAGTCTATGAAATTTGCTCCTCTGATTGAAAAAATCACTATAGTATCCAATGAAGTAGACTTGCGCTCTTGCTTCATGGACTATGCTGGCGAACTGGTGGGAGCTACGGCTTGGGGATTGGATTTACTGGATAGTCGTCTTCGAGTGTTGGAGTCAGACCTTTGGGGAGTGCCGGATACCTTTCGCGATCGCTATCAAGAAGTTGGACAAAGTGAAGATCGAGTAAGCCAACGCATGATTCAGCAGCAAATTCCAGTTCATCATCTATCGGTTCAGTCTTTAAAAGCTTGGCATCAGAGCGCACTTTACCAGGATGTATTTCGCAATTACGGGCTTGAACATGGCATGGTTGCACCCCTCATCGGTGTTAGTCGCTTGATCGGTGGGATCTATTTTTTGCGTGGGAAGGAGTTTCCCACCTTTAACGATAGCGACCTTATTCATGTGAGTTCTCTATGCCAACACTTATCCGTTCGTTTAGCAACTTTACGTTTTGCGATCTCTCCTTCTTTAATCAATTGTCTAACACCACGAGAAGTTGACGTTGCGGAATTAGTTGCTCAAGGATTGAGTAATCGAGAAATTGCTTTGAAGTTGTATATTAGCCGTGATGCTGTCAAACAAGTTCTCAAACGGATGTTTCAGAAGTTAGACGTTTCTGCACGGGCAGAAATGGTTGCAAGATTGAAGGCTTGAGTTTGCTGATCTAACTTTAATTCTGAACCAATTAATGACACAGAAACACCATGATTTTTTACTCTCCAAAAAGGCACAGAGTCAACAGCCTAGGTTAGGTCTGTATTAGACTCAACTGCAAACTGCTATATCAAGATTAAAATTTCTGGATGGTATACCTTTAGGGAGTAGAAAATATTAATTTCTACTCCCTATTTTCTTGTATCTTAATTACGAATTACGAATTACATAATTATGCTCACCTTGACGCAAAGGCAACCACCAAACCCTGAGATAACAGTCACTTTTACTTTGGCACTGACAGCAGAAGAACGTACCCGCAGCCGTCACCGCTTTGAGGCAGAAGACGGTAAGGTGGTGTTTTTACGTTTACCTAGGGGGACGGTGTTGTGGGATGGGGATATTCTACAAGATGAAACCAATGGCAATTTGATTAGAATTACCGCTAAACCAGAACAGGTTTTAACTGTTGTCGCCCCTACACCAATTTTATTAATGCGGGCTGCATACCATTTGGGGAATCGTCATGTACCTGTAGAAATTACCTGCAATTATTTACGTTTATCTCCAGACCCAGTTTTACGCACCTTGTTAGAACAGATGGGGCTGGAAATCACAGAAGAAATTATCCCATTTCAGCCGGAGGTCGGTGCTTATGGACACCATCACCCTCACGGATAGTCATTTATTGCATCTCTTGCAGCTAGCCAGTTCCGCCTTACCTGTGGGAGCATACAGCTATTCGGAAGGAATAGAAACCTTAGTAGAACATGGCACAATTACCAACAAAGATACCCTCAAGCATTGGTTAGAGGCAGAATTGCGTTATGGGGCAATTCGGTTAGAAACGGCGGTAATAGTCAGAGTGCATGAGGCTGTGACTACAGGTGATCTGGAAAAATTACGCTATTGGAATTTGTGGTTATCGGCTGCTAGGGAAACCCAAGAATTACGTAATTCTAGCTGGCAAATGGGGCGATCGCTCATGCAATTACTTGCTAAAATACAACCGCAAGTATTAGATTTAGCCAACGCTGTGGGTAATCCTTGCAATTATGCGATCGCTTTTGGCATTGCTGCTGCCCATTGGCAAATCCATCCTCAAGCCGCTTTGTTAGCATATCTGCATAGCTGGGCAACTAATTTAATGACGGCTGGAGTAAAACTTATCCCCCTAGGACAAACAGCCGGACAAGAAATATTACTAAATTTACAACCATTAATTACTTCTGCCACACTAGAAATAATGGCTTTAGAAGATGATGACCTGAGTTGTTGTAGCTGGGGTTTATCTTTAGCAAGTATGCAGCATGAAACGCAGTATACAAGATTGTTTAGAAGTTGAGAGATTAGTTAGCGTTTGACACTAGTTATCGGGCGTTGCTGAGTGAGAATATGAATTTGTCGGGCTACGCCCCGCTAACGCTAACACGCAGAGGCGCAGAGACGCAGAGAGTAAGAGTTTAAGAGAGGGAATCTTTGATTTTCACATCTGGATTCAGCAACGCCAGTTATGGGATGCTTGAACCGAGTGTAAACCTGCTACTCTTTTACAAGAGTGCTTGATTGAGGTGCAACTATTTTACCAACTGCCGAACAAGGTATCATGTGCGTCACACTATGCCAATCCCTAACAAATACATTTACACCCATTTTTATCGTCCGATTAGATGAACGCACAGGCAATGTCTTCATTTTGTCTGGCGATAATATACAAATAGAGCTAATCACTAGTAACCAATTTACTAGACATAAATAGACAATCCTAGTCAACTGTTTATTGTTTTCTAGACATTTGCTCGATAGCATCACTTAAGCTATTAGCGTTTAATTCCAGGGAGCATCCCCTGAAGGGGTGCAGTAGGGGCGGGTTTACCAGAATCATCGTGAATAATTGAGGATATTTGTGAACCCACCCCTACTAAAATCTCAAATCCAAAATCTAAAATAGGTTGACTTGCTTATATAATACGTGTATTGTGCGATGCTCCCACATTTGAAAAGGTCGTGTCAAATGCTTTTATCTATCAAAACAAAGCTCAAACTAAGTCAAGAGCAAAAAATAATCATGAGTAAACACGCGGGAATTGCGAGATTTACTTATAATTGGGGTCTTGCTACTTGGAATAGCTTTGTTAAAGATGGATTAAAGCCTAACAAATACCTGCTCAAAAAATTCTTTAATAATCACGTAAAACCTGAATTTACATGGATTAAAGAAAAGGGAATTTGTCAGAAAATAACTCAATACTCTTTTGATAATTTAGGTTCAGCATTTGGTAGGTTATTTTCTGGCAAGAGTGGTTATCCTAATTTCAAAAAGAAAGGTAAACATGATTCTTTTACTATAGATGCTAGCGGTCAAACTATTCCTGTAGGCGGGACATCCATTAAGTTACCTACAATTGGATGGGTAAAAACTCATGAAAGTTTACCACATACAACTTGTAAATTAATCACTATATCTCGAATTGCTGATAGTTGGTATATTTCTTTTGCTTACGAGCAGGAAAATGAAATAACTCAAAAGCAGCACCAAGTTGTAGGTGTTGATTTAGGGGTGAAAGAATTAGCTACATTATCAACTGGGGTAGTATTTCCTAACCCAAAATACTATCAAGCTAATTTAAGAAAGCTCAAAAGACTTTCTAGAAAACTTTCTCAAAAAGTTAAAGGCTCTAACAATAGACATAAAACCAAACTTAAACTAGCCAGACATCATGCTAGGGTAGCAAATCTCAGAAATAATACTCTTCATCAAATTACTACTTTCTTATGCAAAAACCACGCAAAAATAGTAGTAGAAGATTTAAATATTTCTGGGATGTTGTCTAACCATAAATTGGCCCAAGTCATTGCTGATTGCGGTTTCCATGAGTTCAAAAGGCAGTTGGAATATAAAGCTAAAAAGTTTGGTTGTGAAATAATTATTGCAGATCGCTGGTATCCATCGAGTAAAACCTGTTCAAATTGTGGTCATATTCAAGATATGCCACTCCAAGAAAGAACCTATAACTGTGGTAGTTGTGGTCATTCAATCGACAGAGATTTAAACGCTGCAATAAATTTATCGAGGTTGGCTAAACCTTGAAAGCTTATTGAGGGATAACCGCTCCCATGCTCCCAGTGAAGTAAGAAATAAATGTCTAGACTTGTCTAGGATTTATATAGCAGATATATCGTAATGGTCGTTGGAGATTTCTTTAGTGAAGATTGACTTTAACAAGATGACAAAAGCTGAACTAAGAGCTTATGTAGTTGCTCATCCGCAAGATAAAGCAGCATTTTATGCCTTTGTTGATCGTTTCACATCTGTAGCATCTCCAGAAACATTTACTATGCTCCAGTCACCAGCAGAGATTGCAGAAATTGATCACTTAATTCGGGAGAAAGTAGAACAAATGCAGACCGAATAATTAAGAATTGATTTGTATTAACTTATGACCACATTTCGTATAGGTGTAGCAGGCCCTGTTGGTTCAGGGAAGACGGCTTTAGTGGATGCTTTATGTAAAGCATTGCGCGATCGCTATCAAATTGCCGTAGTGACCAATGACATTTATACTCAAGAAGACGCTCAGTTTTTGGTACGTTCTCAAGCCTTAACTAGCGATCGCATTTTGGGTGTAGAAACTGGTGGGTGTCCCCATACTGCCATCCGAGAAGACGCTTCGATGAATTTGGCAGCTATTGAACAACTAGAACAGCGTTTCACTCAGCTAGATTTAGTCTTTTTAGAAAGTGGTGGTGATAATTTAGCCGCTACCTTTAGTCCTGAATTGGTAGATTTAACTATTTACGTTATTGATGTGGCGGCTGGTGATAAAATCCCCCGCAAAGGCGGCCCCGGTATTACTAAATCTGATTTATTGGTGATTAATAAAACTGATCTTGCACCCTATGTTGGTGCAGATTTAAGTGTCATGGAACGAGATGCAAAAAAAATGCGGGTTGATAAACCTTTTATTTTTACCAATTTGAAAACTCAACAAGGGTTGGCTGATGTGATTGAATTTGTTTGTACCCATATTTAAGTAATGTAGGATGGGCTTCCTTGCATCAACGCGTCAAATTTCATTCCCATAGATCAAAATAGAAATATAGCCTGTTGTTTCTCTCACCTTGAATCAAACTAACTCCGTGCGTAATTTGCAAGAAACTCACCTCAACCGCGCCCGTGCTAGTCTCAGACAAGCAATGTCCTGGTATGGATATCTTCGGAAACCAGGGCATTTATCATCTAATCCAGAATTGTCAGCTTTAGTCAAACCCGAAATAGAAGCTTTAACTGCTACACTCAGCAAGCTTGACGCTAACGTAATTAGAATTGCCGCCTTTGGTTTGGTGAGTCGTGGTAAGTCGGCGATCTTAAATGCTGTGTTGGGAAGCAAGATTTTGCAAACTGGCCCCCTCAATGGTGTAACTCAATGGCCTCGTTCTGTACGCTGGCAACCAGGGGGAAAGGTCATAGTAGAGTTAATTGATACCCCTGGATTAGATGAAATTCAAGGTGAGTCACGCGCACAAATGGCCAAAGATGTAGCGCGTCAAGCTGATTTAATTTTGTTTGTAGTATCTGGAGATATTACCCGCACTGAATATCAGGCACTTTTGGAATTACGACAAGCACAAAAACCCCTGATTTTAGTATTCAATAAAATTGATTTATACCCAGATACAGATAGGGCAGCTATTTATGAAAACTTACAGCAATTAGGTGCAGCAAATCCCCATACCCAGCCTCTGTTACCTGATGAAATTGTGATGGTGGCGGCAGAACCCGCACCAATGGAAGTCCGGGTGGAATGGCCTGATGGGAATGTGAGTTATGAATGGGAAACACCCCCGCCACAGGTAGACGAACTCAAGGAAACTATTTTAAATATTCTCAATCGGGAAGGGCGATCGCTATTGGCATTAAATGCACTGATTCAAGCACGGGAAGCCGAAGCTGCGATCGCTCAAAAAACTATCGATATCCGCGAACAAGAAGCAGAAGATATCATTTGGAAATTTACCAAATATAAAGCCTTAGCCGTCGGTTTAAATCCCATAGCTTTCTTCGATATTCTCGGTGGTAGTGTGGCTGATTTAGCTTTAATTCGCGCCTTAGCTAGATTGTATGGTTTACCCATGACTAGCTATGAAGCCGGGAGAATTTTAAAAACGATTTTATTAAGTTCAGGGAGTTTATTATTAGGAGAATTAGGTAGCAGTTTTCTATTAGGATTAGGTAAGAGTACGGCAGCATTAACTAGTGGTGATAACCCGATTAATATTACGGCATTTGCTGGTAGTGCGATCGCTCAAGCAGGCATTGCTGGTTATGGTGCATATTCTGTAGGTAAAGCGGCTCAAGTCTATCTAGAAAAAGGCTGCACTTGGGGACAATTGGGTGCTGATACCGTTATTCAAGAAATTCTCTCTCAAGTTGACAAAAATACTATTCTGTATCGGCTGCAACAAGAATTAAACATGAAATATTGAGATTAAATAAAAGATATTGGCTGAATTGTTGTTGTGATTGATAGTTGGTCAATTAATATCAAATTCCTCTGATAATCGCCCATAAATCCAATTTTGAGTGCAACATAAAAGAAATGGCAATTATTAGCTAATGACCAGACAGGAATTACTAAGAAAAGGTGTTGAAAACTAGAACGGTATTCACCACTACATCTTTTAGTCAGCCTATCTAAACTAGGAATATCAGCTTTTAATCACATTTTGATATCAGTCAACAGAGGCGATAAAGATCATGGCAGGAACTTTCAGCATAGGTTTAAATACTGTTAACTCTGACCACAATGGGATTACAGATTTAGAGAAAGCTATTTTAACAGCGATAGTCGAAGCCCGCGCCACCTGTGAGCAAAGTGGTGATAGTTCTTCTAATTGTGCTGTAGCCTGGGATATTGTGGAAGAATTACAAGCCGAAAAATCTCACCAAGCACAGGCTCAAAAATACAAAACCTCTCTAGATGAATACTGTGAATTACACCCAGAAGCTTTAGAGTGTCTCATCTATGACGTTTAAAGTGCTAACGATTGATGGTTGACTGTTAACTGTTGATTGCACTTTTTCGGTGAAAATCAGCTGCGGCTGATTGCGTCATTTGTTTGATACTACTTAAATCTGGCGGTGGTGTTTCGCTTTCTGTTCCCAACCACAAGAGGTATTCGATATTTCCCGCCGGGCCAGTAATAGGCGACCAAGTTAAACCTTTGTATCTCCAACTTAGTTCGTTAGCTACTCGCAACACCTGGAAAATAGCATCAGCTTGGTCATCGGGGTCGCGTACCACACCTTTTTTACCCACACGAGATTTCCCAACTTCAAACTGAGGCTTAACCAACAACACCGCTTCACGAGGGTGTTGAGTTAGTCGCCAGACAGCAGGCAAAATCTTGGTTAAGGAAATAAAAGAGACATCAACCACCGCCAAATCAGGAATCGGGTCATCTTCATCATATAAATCCCCAGGTTCTAGTTGTCGTAAATTGGTACGTTCCCGCAACTTAACCTGGGGATTGTTTCGTAAACCCCAGTCGGTTTGTCCATAACCAACATCAACGCCGTAAACTAATTTAGCTCCAGCTTGTAGTAAACAATCAGTAAAGCCGCCTGTAGAAATCCCACCATCCAAGCAAACACGCCCTGCAATGGGAATAGCAAATACATCTAAAGCCTTAGCGAGTTTATCACCACCACGAGAGACAAACCGCGATCGCTTTTTAATCTTAATTTGAGCCGCAATATCAACCTCTGTCCCAGGCTTATCAATTACCTGTTGATTAACCATCACTTCCCCCGCCTGAATTAGCCTCTGTGCTAAAGCGCGAGAAGTACATAAATCTAACTCTACTAATAAGGTATCAAGTCGCTGCTTAACCAATCTCACCTGCCAAAAACATTTTTAAAATAGTATTACCACTCAAAACTCATTACTCAAAACTCATTACTCATTACTCATTACTCAGCACTCACCACTATCTAAATCCTCCAAAAACAGCTAACCCGTAATACTTCCAAGGTACTGCTACAGTCTTAAATCCAGCCTGAATCAGCATTTGCAGATGAGTGTCTAAAGTAGCAAGTTTGTCTTGGCCAGAATATCCTTGTTGGCTACTGTTGCCAACTTTAGCGCAAATCTCTGTCAAACTAGTACCCTGTTGGTTTGCCCATTCCTCTCGCACCTCTTGATAAATTTCCGCTAGGGCTGGTGATTCGAGTAAGATGGGGTCTGCATTCCAAAAACAACCATCTTGTTTGAGACTGGCAGCAATACGCTCAAATAATTTTAGCTTCATCTCATCCTGAAGATGGTGAATTGCTAAAGATGAGACACAAGCATCAAATTCACTACGAATATTTAATTTTTCTGGATTAATAGCCCATTCACCGAAATCTGCTTGTATTCCAGTCCATCTTTGTTCGTATCCAGCTGCGGCGATTTTATCTTGGGCAAATTGCAGCATCCGGGGTGAGTAATCTAAGGCAATAATTTGCGCCTCTGGACAGCGTTTGAGTACCTTGAGACTAACCTCACCTGTACCGCAACCTAATTCTAAAATGTAACGACTAGTAGAAGGCAGACAACGTGTAAGAACATCTAGTATTTCATCATATCGTGGCAATAAACTACGAATCCCGTGATCAAAATCAGCAGTATTGGCGAATACTTCTCCAGGAAATAGCTGTGACATAGTTGCTCTAATCAGGTACTCCGCCTATTTTTTCTCAAACATTGAACACTTACACAAACAATAGCTGAAAATCAGAGTAGTCTGACCTCAGTTTCTACTATTTCTACTCTCATTTTGACTAGCAATGTGGATATTAACTCATAATTAGAGGTAGCCACTCATGAGGAGATTCTCGATTCCCATTCTTGGGAAACAATATGCTACAGCTAATCACTATCATCTTTGTTGTAATTCTAGGTTCAGCGTTGTGTTCTAGTATAGAAACCGCGCTGTTTTCTGTTTCTACCCTCAGGGTCAGACAATTAGCACAATCAAATAACCCGTCAGCCGTTGCACTATTGGCGATTCGGGAAAATATGAATCGCCCAATTGCAACCATTGTGATTCTCAATAACATCTTTAATATTATTGGCAGTATCGTCACAGGTGGCGTTGCAACTCAAGCATTAGGATCACAGTGGTTGGGTATATTTTCAGCTGTCTTGACTTTCTTGATTATCATTTTTGGTGAAATTATTCCCAAAACAGTAGGAGAAAGGTATTGTGAACCACTGGCGATGCTAGCTGCTATACCCATTACTGGGCTTTCTATTGTCTTTACACCCCTAGTATGGATTTTAGAAAACGTCACTGCACCCTTTTCTAAAGGTAAAAAAAGACCTACTACTAATGAGGCAGAAATCAAGCTACTTGCAAATATCGGTCAGCAAGAAGGGATCATTGAAAGTAATGAAGCGGAAATGATTCAGAGGGTGTTTAAACTCAATGATGTCACAGCTGCTGATCTGATGACCCCCCGCATTATGCTGACACATATCGACGGACATCTCACGATCGCTGAGGCGACAGCAGACATTATCGCTTCCCAGCATACCCGAATTATTGTGACGGATGACTCGATTGATCAAGTCATGGGTTTTACTTTAAAACAGGAATTACTCACTGCGATCGTTCAAGGGAATCAAAATAACCAAATTTCTACACTGACTCGCAAAGTTCGCTTCGTCCCTGAAGTCATTCAAGCAGATAGACTGCTAAAAAACTTCATCGAAGCCCGTGAACATCTAGCTGTAGTAGTAGATGAATATGGTAGTGTCGCCGGTGTAATCACTTTAGAAGATGTGCTGGAAGTGATCACTGGTGAGATTGTTGATGAGACTGATAGAAGTGTTGATTTGCAAGAAATCGCCCGTAAAAAGCGAGAAAAAATGTTGCAATCTATTAGTAACAGTAATTCCTCTTGGAAATAATTTGTTGGTGATTGGTGATTGGTAATTAACGCGAGCTTTTAATGAATTGCATTCCTGAAAAGCTCACGTTAAAATACCTTTCTGGTGGTAAATTGGGTAGATAAATTTCTTCAAGCCTGGTAATTGCCTATAGAAAATCATAGACCCAATAATACAAGCAATACCATCAATCATTAATGTGTTAGGCGCACCTATATGACTTGCTAAGACACCACCTAATAAATTACCTACAGGTATCATTCCTAAAAACGACATTGTATACAAACTCATTAATCTGCCACGCTTATCTTCTTCTACAATTGTTTGTAAAAATGTATTACTAGCAGCTATTTGTAGAATTGTGCCTAAGCCGACAAATAACATAGTAAATAGAGAAAATGGTAAAAATCTAGAGTTAGCAAAGGCAATCAAACCAACACCTAAAATTGCTGGTGCTATAGCAATTAATTTACCAATCCCTAAAATTGTTCTCCGTGTAGCTAAGTAAATGCCTCCAGATAATGCTCCTAGTCCGGAAGCTGCCATTAAAAATCCTAATGTTTCTGCGTTACCTGCTAATATTTTTTCAGCGAAAATAGGTACAATAATAGTATTTTGTAGTCCCATTAAACTGACTAAACTTGATAGTATTAAAATAGAACGAATGGGTGGAAAACTAAAGGCATATACAAATCCCTCGTGAATTTTTTGTAAGGGATTTCCTGGACTGACTGAGATTGTCCAAGGTTTGATAGTCATCGCTAATAACCCAGCGATAACTGCAATATAGCTCAACCCATCAATTAAAAAACAGTAGGCTATCCCAAACTGAGCAATTAATAAACCACCTACAGCCGGGCCAATTAACCGCGCACCATTAACCATCGTTGAATTGACAGCGATCGCATTAGCTAAATCGTCTCTATGTTCTACTAGTTCTGGTACAAATGCTTGTCTAGCTGGTGCATCTAAAGCATTAATAAATCCTTGCAACAAGCTTAAGGCAATAATCTGCCAAATTTGGATCACACCAGTAAATGTTAATGTAGCAAGCACTAACGACTGGATCATAGATAGTATCTGTGTACCAATTAAAGTACGATAGCGCGAAAAGCGATCTACAAAGACTCCGGCAAAGGGAGCAAGAAAAAAGTTAGGAATTTGGCTAGAAAACCCTACAATTCCCAGCATTAAAGGTGATTTTGTTAAATCGTAAACTAGCCAAACTGTCGCTAGTTGCGTCATCCATGTGCCAATTAAAGAAATTCCCTGTCCTGCAAAAAACAACCGATAGTTTCTTGAGCTAAATACAGGTATTAGCCGCCATTTCTGATGATTCATGAATTATAAATATTTAGAGTACGTAATATATACGCCTAGAGTTTACACATCTTTTTTATGTACGTAGGATTATCTGCAAAAAATTAAGGCATTCCTTCATCCAAGTGGATGATTCAGGAATCATATTTAAGAGAGGTTAGCGATCGCGCGATTGAGAAGTTGGGAAAAAATGTCGCGATCAGCGATAGAAATACCTTGCATGGCTTCCTCACGCACCTCAGCTGCGATCGGTGGTAATACAGTTTCTAACTCCTTACCAGCATCAGTCAGCCAGATTCGCCAGATACGGCGATCGTGATTATCCCGTTCTCGACGCACTAAACCACGTTCTTCCATACGATCTAGTACACCAGTCAGTGTACCTCCCACTTGTTGAAGTTTCTCCCCAATACTGGAAGTAGGCAAACCATCTTCTTGCCACAAACAGCATAAAACCAGCCAATGAAATGGTGTTAAGCCAAAGGGTTCTAGCTTGTCAGTAAACTTGCGGGTAAGTAACTGTGAAAGTAGTTTGATTCTATAACCCAAGTTATAAGGAGCTAGGTTATGCTGCCATGACTCTGTAGTTAGAGAATGATCGGGTTCAACAATCATCGAAATATTTAGCGTGCGTAATATTTATTTTAAATTGATTTAATGTTTTTGGCAATAAAGAGTGCTGAGTTAAAATTGCTGTTAGCGTAGCGAGCCATAAGCCATACTTTTTAATACTCACCACTCACTCAAAACTCAGCACTCAGCACTCAGCACTCAAAACTCAGCACTCAAAACTCAGCACTCAGCACTCAGCACTCAGCACTCAGCACTCAGCACTCAGCACTCTTCCGCTTCTAATTCACTCCCTTGAGTTTGCGAGTGTTGTCAACTAAACTCTGAGCGAATTGATCAAATCTTTGAGAAAGTTTTTCATCTAAAATTTTGCCTTCGGGACTGAAAGCACCATAAGCTTGTCCGATCGCAATTTGTTCTGGAATTACCCAACCGTGTACCCAACGCATAATCAACCGCAGATCATTTAAGGCGTTGCTGTTGGATTGACCACCCAGGACACTAATTAGTCCTGTGACTTTTCCAGACAATTCTTCAAAACTCATTAAATCCAGAGAATTTTTGATGACACCGCTAACACCGCCATGATATTCAGGGGTTGCTAAAACTAATCCATCGCTGTTGCGTACAGTATCACGCAACTTTTGAACATCAGGATATTCTGAATATTCTTTAGCTCCCGTGCAGAATGGTAATTGCAACTGTCGTAAATCAAGAATTTCTACCTCAGCACCTATTGCTTCTAGCCGTTGTGCTGCTACTTGTAAAGCCAACTGGGTGTAGGAGTTGGGTCTTAAACTACCGCCGATACCAACAATTTTTACCATAATTCACCCATCATTAAGTATTTATAAAATACGAAGTCATTACGACTATGCTGATCATCTTAACGATTTATTTTGCCACAGTCAAATTATTAGGGATTGGGGATTTTCTCTGCCTGCATCTTCTACCTTCCCTGCTCCCCCTGCTCTCTTACACCCCTGGCTCTTTTGGGAGTTAGACTAGATTAGATAAGTAGTAATTTCCAGTTATTGCAATTTTTGCGAGAAGAGTAGTCAAAAAAATATGCTCGGCCTACGGCAGCAGACAAAGGGTAATTTTTATGAAAAATCTTGCTAAGAAGGCATTGATGAAACAGCAATCACCAAAGCGCGTTGCATGGACTGGTGCGCTAGTAGCCAGTTTGATTATGTTACCGAGTATGTTTGGAGGTAATCTTGCTTTGGCAGAAAAGACAGAGCGCGATTCTTTAACATATGGAAAATTAATCGAAAAAGTTAATCAAGATCAAGTCAGAAAGGTCGAACTGGATGAAACCGAACAAATAGCAAAGGTTTATTTAAAAGGTCAAAAGCCAGATGCGCCACCAATACAGGTGAGGCTTTTGGAGCAAAATACAGAGTTAATTAATAGACTCAAAGAAAAAAACGTTGATTTTGGTCAAGTATCTTCTGCCAATAGTAGGGCTGCGGTGGGGTTATTGATTAACCTCATGTGGATTTTGCCTCTGGTGGCTTTAATGCTGCTGTTTCTGCGTCGCTCTACCAATGCTTCTAGTCAAGCTATGAACTTTGGTAAATCGAGAGCGCGTTTCCAAATGGAAGCCAAAACTGGGGTGAAGTTTGATGATGTAGCTGGTATTGAAGAAGCTAAAGAAGAATTACAAGAAGTTGTTACCTTCTTAAAACAGCCAGAAAGATTTACAGCTGTTGGCGCACGCATTCCCAAGGGGGTGCTGTTGGTAGGCCCTCCAGGTACAGGTAAAACTTTACTAGCAAAAGCGATCGCCGGGGAAGCATCTGTACCATTCTTTAGTATTTCCGGTTCTGAGTTTGTGGAAATGTTCGTGGGTGTGGGTGCTTCCCGCGTCCGTGATTTATTTAAAAAAGCCAAAGAAAATGCCCCCTGTCTAATATTTATTGATGAAATCGATGCGGTAGGTAGACAACGGGGTACAGGTATCGGCGGCGGTAACGATGAGAGAGAGCAAACCCTCAACCAGTTACTAACTGAGATGGATGGGTTTGAAGGTAACACTGGCATCATTATTATTGCTGCTACCAATCGTCCTGATGTATTAGACGCAGCATTACTCAGACCGGGACGCTTTGACCGCCAGGTGATAGTTGATGCACCTGACCTAAAAGGGCGTGCGGAAATTTTGAAAGTTCATGCCAAGAATAAGAAAGTTGATCCTAGTGTATCTTTAGATGCGATCGCGCGGCGCACACCAGGATTCACTGGCGCAGATTTAGCCAACCTACTCAACGAAGCAGCCATTCTCACCGCCAGAAGACGCAAAGAAGCCATCACCATCCTCGAAATTGATAATGCTGTAGACCGGGTTGTCGCTGGGATGGAAAGAACACCACTAGTAGACAGCAAGAACAAACGCCTGATTGCTTACCACGAAGTCGGACACGCTTTAGTCGGGACTTTACTAAAAGACCATGACCCAGTGCAGAAAGTTACCATAATGCCACGGGGGCAAGCACTAGGATTAACTTGGTTTACCCCCGGCGAAGAACAAGGTTTAATTTCCCGTTCTCAACTCAAAGCGAGAATTACAGCAACTTTAGGGGGACGAGCCGCCGAGGAAATTGTGTTTGGTCAGCCGGAAGTAACTACAGGTGCAGGCGGTGACTTACAACAAGTCACATCAATGGCACGCCAAATGGTCACACGTTTTGGTATGTCTGAATTAGGGCCATTATCCCTAGAAACTCAGAATAGCGAGGTATTTTTAGGTCGTGACTGGATGAATAAATCAGAATATTCTGAGGAAATTGCCGCCAAGATTGATTTACAAGTCCGCGAAATTGTCAAGGCTTGTTATCAAAAAGCTAAAGAACTCTTACAAGAAAACCGGGCGTTATTGGAACGGCTAGTAGATTTGTTGGCAGACGAAGAAACGATTGATGGTGACTTATTCCGCAAAATTGTGGCTGAGAATAATACACAATTAATTGATGAAAAGGTAGCTGTGTCTTATTAAGAAGGTGACAGGTGACAGGTGAGCCAGCGCGGTCTTGGGGGTTTCCCCCATGAGCGACTGGCTCACCCGAAGGGTGACAGGTGACAAAATATTTCCTGTTATCTGTTATCTGTTCCCTACTCCCTACTACCTGTTTCTTTGTTCGAGAGGTGAACGATTATTGCCTCCGGCACGCTACGCGATCGCACTCTACCTTAGTACATTTTCTGTCTCTAAAGTCGATTATGCTGTCATTATTTACCCGATTCACCACTCTTCATCAACTAAAAATTAAGCAATGTCAATCTCTGGCTGAAGAAACAATTTAGCTTCTGCTAGTCGTCGCCGCTTTAACCCTTCCTCAACTTGACTACCAGGGTTTCTATACAAAGCTAATGTCGTTTCTATCCCATCCCATAGCTGATTTTGTAAGACTCTTGTGATAGTCTCGAAATTCTTAGCACCAAAGAAGTTAGCTCCCAAATTGTAGGCAAAACTTAATATAGCTCCCTTTTGGTATGCGTTCAAATCTTGCCATCCAGGTATTTTCTCTAGAGGTGGGAGATAATCACGTTCTAACTGCAAAATCAATAGTTCGTCAGCTTCTTGCTGCGTGATTTTCTCACCCAGTTTCCACTCACTACCATCTTTTTTGCGAGTAGAACCCCAGCCAATAGTATATGGTTTACCCTTAGTCCGAGGATCTGGATAGACTTGTAATTTACAGCCTTCAAATTCTTTAATGATAGCTACTCCTGGAAGTGGTAATTTCCCCGACTTACCCCCATACCAGCTTTTTTCTAACTCTGCTAATTTTTGAATTAACTTATTAATAGCATTCTGAGTGTCTGTTCCCACTACCCCATCAGGTTGAAGACCTTGCTGTTGTTGAAATTGCTTAATGGATGCTTCAGTCTTGTCACCAAAAATACCATCTATTCTACCTGGATCTAATTTGAGTTTAGTTAATATTTCTTGTATTTGCTTGACTTGTGAACCTTGTGAGCCTTTCCTGAGACTCTCCGTGATACTCATAATTTATGTGTTTATTTTTATTAGTAATTATTCAATTACTAATAAAATATTATTTCCGTTTATACGCAATTGCTCCGTAACAAATATTGATTAGCTGCTACCAGACAAAAAAGCAAACTCTGAGTGAATATTCCAGCGTCTACCGTCGTGAATCAGTAACGTTAACTTGTCTACAAGAAACTCAAAGTACAACTGACGATTTGCAAACTCTGTCCAAGCAGCATGAAAGTTTTGTCTTGTTAAGTCCCGAAACGCAACTGTCATGTGAGGCGCGAAAGGACGCTTTTTACCTACTTCATCAATAATTTCTAAGTTGGCTTCCATGTGTGTCATTAACTGGACTTGTAATGACAACAATTCTGGACTTCTCACCACATCTATATATATGACGCGGGGCGGAAAGGCCGCAAACCCACTTAATGTTATGGATAATGATTCCTGCTGGCTTGTAAATTCTCTCAGCGAAGCTTCTAGACGTGATACCTTGCCATCTAGCCATTCAAAAGGGGGTTGCAGTGTAATGTGTGGCGGCGACTTTTGCGCGTGCTGACTAGCATAGTGATCAGCAAAGTGTTGCTTGATTTCGTTGGCGTAAGCTTGAATGTCTTGAGGTGGTAACAAGGCAATGAAAAACCGGCTCTTAGAAGCATCAAACATTCAAAAAACAGATAATCTTTAAGAATATTAGAACATAAAATTTCAAGAGGTCTACAGCAAAATGCCCATGTTTGTCAAAATAGAGGAAGGCAAAGTTGATAAAACTATTTTTGACCAATACGTACCCGCCCATAGAGCCTACGTTCAAGAGTTAATTGCTCAAGGACACAAAGCCAAAACAGGCTACTGGGCAAATTTTGGCGGTGGAATGTTACTATTTGAAGCTGCTTCTATGAAAGAAGCTGAGGCGATCGTGGCACTCGACCCCTTGGTAAAGAACGGGTGCGTTAACTACAAACTATACGAATGGAAAATCGTAGCGGAATAATACTCACTTACTAAATATTGATGTTATACTATTGTTTAGACCTGGATCTATGCGACTGCAACGCCTAAATTTTGTCAGGACCGGAAGGTAGCAGCAACACAGGATGCTTGTAGTAGGCGTAGTCTCCGGGTCGCCCTATTTTGTAGGAGCGATCAGCAGCAATGCCTGGTTTTGGAGATTTAGTTCAAAAAGCTTTTTACCTTGGTGTCGGTTTGGCTTCTTACGCTGGTGAGAAAGCCGGAGGCAAGTTATCTGAACTGCGATCGCAAGTCCAAAAGCTGGCAGATGAGATGGTAGCGAAGGGCGAAATGAACACAGAGGAAGCCCGCCGCTTTGTGGAAGACATGATGAGACAAGCTCAACAGCCGCAACCACCTGCTGACACTTCCGAAAAATCACCACCTTCTGAACCTCGTCGCATCGAAATTTTAGAGGAAGACGAAGAACCCACGGTGAAAAAGGAATCGACTGAAAACGTAGATCAATTACGCCAACAAGTTCTAAACCTGCAAGAAGAGTTAAAGAAGTTGCAAAACGAGTAAGGCACTAGTGAGTAATGGGTAATGGGTAATGAGTGCTGAGTAAAAAGAAGAATACTCAACGCTTTGACACTTGATAAGTGTCGTAACTTCTGTTGCAGGAATATTCTTAACCCAAGTAATGTTTATCCCTTTCTACTCACTACTCAGCACCAGCTAAACGCCGCGCTACCGCTAACATTACTCAGCACTCACAACTCACTACTCAGCACTCTTTTGCAGCTAGTACCGTAAAACTTTGGTGGAATGTCGTTTCCATAAGAATCTATAATATAGATTACCTAGGGTGTACTCTAGTGCTTCCAGCCAAGTAGCACTAAGCGTCCTGTTGAAAGGAATTAAGGGCGTAACATTTATGGAACAGTGGCAAAAAGATTTGATCGAAATCGTGGAAACCGTGGCTGATGAAGTAGAACGCTTCTTCCTAGGAATGAGTGAAATGGTAGATACTTTCTTTGAGCTAACAGAAGAGATTTCCGAACAAGTACAAAACTCGATTGCTACTGAAGTGGATCAGTATTTACAGGATATAGCTGAACCAATTTTTGATGCTTATTGGGAATTGGAAGACCTTGTAGTTGATGCTGATCCCGGTTTTCCTTATTCCGTTGAACCTTCAGTTGAACAAAACCCTGCTTGTGTCGGTTGTCAGCATTACCACGGTCATGTGTATGGGGGTAATTTGTTGGTTTGTGGGATGCACCCCCACGGCTGGGATGATGGGAGTTGTCCAGACTGGAATGGGTAGTGAGTGCTGTTAGCGGTAGCGCGGCGTTTAGCCGATGCTGAGTAAGTGAGTGGTGAGTGTTAAGTTAGTAATTATTGGGTTCTCCATATTGCTAACATAGCCACCTTAGTAACTTATGAGTAATTTATCACCAGAAAATGTATCTCAGTCTAGCCAAGAGTTGAAGTATGGCGAACGTATTATTGCGGAAGGACAGCTAATTACATTTCCTAACCCGCGTGTGGGTAGACGCTATGACGTTAATATTAGTTTGCCGGAGTTTACTTGTAAGTGTCCGTTCTCCGGCTATCCTGATTTTGCTACCATTCATATTACCTACGTTCCTGATGAGCGCGTGGTGGAGTTAAAGGCACTGAAGCTTTATATTAATAGTTATCGCGATCGCTACATTTCCCATGAAGAGTCTGCTAATCAAATTCTTGATGATTTTGTCACAGCTTGTGACCCCTTAGAAGTGACGGTGAAAGCTGATTTTACTCCCCGTGGTAATGTTCATACTGTTGTAGAAGTGCGTCATCAAAAATAATTCAATCAACCTAGAACCCCGGATTTTCCAAAAAACTGGGGTTCTCAAGTTTAATCAAGATTTATTTGGTGGCTGGAACTAGTGGTCTATCAAGTTAGCTTTGAGGGTTTGTAGTAAGGACTTTAGTCCTTAGAAAAATCAGGACTAAAGTCCTTACTACAAACCTGCTTATCTCTCAATTCAAATTTGATGACCTACTAGTTGGGAATCAGAACTCACACTATCTAAAATTTCTAAAACTTCCCGTTCAAAAGCTACTTGAGCGCGATTAGTTTTACCACCAATATACAAGCGATCGCCTGTTTCTAATGCCCAAATTTGGGAGTGAGAAAAATAACTCATCACTGTACCCAGCATCAAAATAGCAAACCCAGTATAAACAATGGGTATACCTGGGTCGGCTTTAATTTGCAAGCCTGTACTACCCACTACATCTAAAACTTTCAGAGTGACACCGTTGACTTGGGTAGACATTCCAGCGCGGACAGTATCAACTAACTTCCCTTGGGAATCGTAAATTAACACCATCCCCTGCAAGTCTTTTGCTAATAGAGACACACCCTCACTCATATCTGGCTTCGTCGGAATCCAAGTTCCCCAAATGCGACCGGGAACTTTAGTATTTAATAGTCCCATTGGTAACTGAAAGATGGGGCTTTTGTTGATGCGGACGCGAACAGCCGAAATCCCCCAATCTGTTTGATAGAAAGTTATGCCATGATAACGCAGAGGTTGGTTAACAAAAATCTTTTTGTGGTCAACTTCCTCTCCCTGATTATTCAAAACAGACATATCGGAATAAAATTGGTCAATCCCACCAGTGGGAGTGTAATCAATCCAAAATCGATTGACGCGTACAGACCAATCTTTGGGAACTGGTGCGGCTAAAGGCCCAGCATCGATAATATTATTGACTTGAAATGTATCACCACTAGCAATCATTTCTTGAGCCATAAATCCCGTCATCGCCCCCCAGATTCCCCCTAGAAGAATCATGACGATGCCAATATGCACGATAATCGGGCCAATGCGCCCGACTAGACCTTTACGGGCGTAGAGAATACCATCTTTTTCTTGAAAGATTTTATAACGACGATTTTGTAATAAGGGAGTTAAAGATTTCACAGAACCAGTATCTAGTTCTGCACTTAAAGCGAGTTTTTGAAATTGTCGTGGTTCTTCGTAATATTTCCAGCGTTGAGCAGTTTTTAAGGTTGGTAACTGACGGGTAAATGTGCAAGCAGTCAGGCTAGTTCCAAATAAGACTAACAAACTTAAAAACCACCAAGTCCGATACACATGATCTAAACCTACTACTTGAATGACCTTCCAAGTCAGAAAACCAAATAAAGCCGGGTGTTCTGGGTAGTTGGCTTGATAGAATGCTGGTGATTGACCTTGCTCGATGACAGTCCCGCTTATACTGAACAAGGCGATGATTAATAATAGTGCGATCGCCAATCGTAAATCTGTCAATACAGGTAAAAACTCTCGCCGCAAGTATTTCCCTGGTACTGACCACCAAGGGGATGCTGTAGACGTTGAATTATCTATAGTCATTGCTTACAAACTGCCAAGGGGAATCCTAGAAATTAGAGAGAATACGCCAAATCCGACTAAAAGCGCACCGCTAACGGGGTTAATCCAACCAGACCAGCGACGCAACTCTAGTAATTTTTTAATTGAAGCAGTAAAAGTACCTGCTAAAATCAATGGTGCGACATATCCGGCTGTGTAAGAAATTAACAACACAGCACCCAAAATTAAGTCCTGTGTATTCGCTACCCAACCCAATAGACTAGCTAAAACAGGTGTACTACAAGGGGATGCAACTAAGCCAAAAGTCAACCCAACCCCATAGGAACGCACCCCAGGAGGTAAATCTTGGGAAATCCAATTGGTATCACCAAAAGAAGGTAATTGCAGAGGTAATGCTTCTAGTAAGTTCAGCCCCATAAGAATGGCGATAATGCTAACAATAATCGGCAAACCAATACCTATCTGACCGTAAACCTTGCCCACCAAAGCGGCTATAATGCCTAAGCCTGCTAGGGTAGTAGCCAATCCCAAAGCGAACCACGTTGATTGGGCTGCTGCTTGGAGACGGCTTTTTGTTTCATAGCCACCAATATAGCCTATCGTAATTGGCAGCATAGACAGCATACAGGGAGTAAGGCTAGTCAGCAAACCTGCGGCAAAGATAATACCAATACTCAGCAAACTCAGGTGTGTCAGTTGATTAGCAACAAGGGTATTGGCAAATTGTTCTAGTTGGTAAAGTTGGGTTTGCAGATTCTCCAGCATTGGGTTTTAGTGAGCGTGAAATGCTTGTTCTGCTTGAATTGTAGCTTACTTTGGGATGCTAAGTTGGAGAAATGAGGATGTGTCGCCGTTGGCGATCGCTTTTCTCAATTGCTTTCCTCAATTGTTATTAGCGATTAAAATTAAGCCAGAGGTGGTTCTCTCCCCTTCGCGGGTCTCGTTGGCGCAGCCTCTGTCTAAGACAGGTGATTTCCTTTCTTTATCTTCTTTTCCTAAACAATCTGATTGTTTTTGATTATTAAATATTACTTCCGGTAAACTGTCTTCATATTCTCCATCTACATGAAATTATGTTGAATCTAAGGGTGATGATGAGAGGAATATCTGATATATTTTTACAGCATTTAAACTGATTGCTAAAAATACTCTATCTGTTTCTTTAGAATGTGGCAGTTGTGGGTGCAGAATGTAGGTTGAAATAGTTTGTAAAAAATTGAGTCTCGCCGCATAAATAATTCAGATTTTACCCAGGAGCAACCGCACTGGTGGCGTTACCACTCGCCACGAATGAAAGAAAAACTCTTGTTTCCTCTTTACTTTCACCTGTTACCTGTTACCTGTCACCTATGTTTCTCAGGAGCAAGTACCACTAGATACAGACAAACCACGAGGAGTAGTATTCGGTACTTGAGCTACTAGAGATACATTACCGTTTTTATCGACAATCCAGCCTTGCGCCTCGACTATTTTCGCTGGGGAAGATGGCAGACTTTCATTGATTACATTACTATTTTTATCAGCATCGACTGTATCTAATGTTATCCATCGTGCTGTAGATACATCACCTTGAAACGGTTCTATCGGACTGCGGGCAATTCCTCCCCTTCCTGTGACCGTAAAGGAACTACGCCTAGCAGCATTACCGGGGTTACAACTAGAGACAATTTGTTGTGACGCATCCGTGAGATTATTAGGTAACTGTACCAAACCGCGACTAGGATCTATATCGGGTGTATTAATTGTGACTGTACCTATTAAGCCAAATTGGGAACTAGCATCAATATCGTTAGTATTATTAGGCGGAGTTGATCGGCGTTGTTCCAGATTAAAAATACTCCGAGCATTAATGTTAATATTGCCACCTCGCCCTTGAAAAGCATTGGCTGTGATATCGCTATTTTCATTAGGGACGGCAACGATAAAGCCACTATCAATCAAGATGTTGCCACCATCTCCACCAGCCTGATCAATGCCTGCGGTAGTGGAAATTTGACTGTTGCGGCGTAAAAGCAAGATATCGGCAATTTTGAGCGTCATATTACCGCCCTGACCTGATGTAGTTGTGGCTGAGAGAACCGCTCGATTATCTAACAACAGGTTACGAGCTTCCACTTCTAAATTACCTGCATCTCCTAATCCCTGATTGTTCACACTAATTGTAGCCGCATCTCGCAGCGTTAACTTATCAGTTTCAATCCTCAACTTTCCTGCTGTACCAATACCTTGAGAGCTAGTAAACAAACCGCTAGGAAACTGCTGACCCGACTGATCTCGAAAAAACTGGCGATTGGGAATCTGTGGAACTGTGCCAATTAGTTCAATCGAATCAGTAGCTTTGATAAAAAGATTTCCACCTTGACCGCTACTAAAAGTCCCAGTCCCAACCCCTATTTGCGCTCCGTCTTGGACGATTAATCGAGCCGTGTCAACTCTGATTTCGCCTGCGTCGCCCTTGCCAAGAGTATTAGCAAACACAATGGTAGGTTCGCCATTTTCAGAGGTACCGGTTAATTGGATATCGTCAGCCTCGATGTTAATGTTTCCCCCCTTGCCTGTACCGTTCTCAAAAACGGTAGCTAAAGTTTGTGCGCCTTTGCTAGCGGTAAACCTGCCCGTATTCACTGTCACAGTACCACCGTCGCCAGACCCTTGAGTCTGCACTCTCAACCCACTCCCAAAACCTACGGCCATTACCTCTGAGGCATTTACGAGTATATCGCCTCCATTACCCTGATCAGAAGTAGAGGCAGTTAACCTTGCCCCATCTAGTAGAATTAGGCTTCCTGTGTTAACGAGTATATCGCCGCCATCACCCTGATTAGAAGTAGAGGCAGTTACCCTTGCCCCATCTAGTAGAATTAGGCTTCCTGTGTTAACTATTACAGTACCACCCTTGCCAGTCCCAGAAGTCTGTGCTGTCAAGCTGCTGATAAAATTACCACTTCGACCAATAACTTCTACTGACTCCCTCGCATTTACAAGCACAACGCCCCCGATACCCGCATTGGTAGTTCTGGAGGTTACCAGTCCCCCATCCTGAAGTATCAGCTTCCCTGTAGTGATATCTACTGTACCGCCCTTCCCTGTCCCCTCAGTCTGTGCTGTCAATCTGCTGGGTATTCTGCCAGTTTGATTAATGCCAGTCACTTCCACTAATTCCTTGGCGTTGACGAATATATCGCCTCCATCACCTTGACTAAAAGTTGTGACACTTATCAGTCCTCCATCCCGGAGTATCAACTTCCCTGTTGTAATATCTACTGTACCGCCTTTCCCTGTCCCCTCAGTCTGTGCTGTCAATCTACTGGGTATCCTGACAGTTTGATCAATACCAGTCACTTCCACTAATTCCTTGGCGTTGATGAGTACATTTCCTCCATCACCTTGATTAGAAGTTGAGGCACTTACCTGTGCGCCATCCAAGAGTATCAACTTACCTGTCGTGATATCTACTGTGCCGCCATTACCTGCACTCTCACTGCCAGCAAATAAGCCACTAGAAGTAATTGGCGCAATCCCAATAGCTTCCACTGACTCAGAAGCGTTCACCAGTACATTTCCTCCACGCCCCAGACTAAAAGTTGTAGCACTTACCTGCGCCCCATCTCGGAGTACCAGCCGCTTAGTTGTTACCTTAACTGTGCCGCCATCACCAGTACTGCTCTGGGCAATAGAAAATAAGCCACTGACAAAATTGCCAGTGGCCGTGATTCCTGTCGCTTCAAATAACTCTGAGGCGTTGACAATAATATTTCCACCACGTCCTTGACTAAAAGTGCTAGATGATACTTGCGCCCCATTTTGAAAAATCAATTTCTTAGTGTTAAATTCTACATCACCAGCTTTTCCTAAACCTATTGTTTCAGTGAAAAAGTTACTAGCCTCGCCATTGGGAGCAGTACCACTGGCTTCAATAGACTCAGAAGCTCTGATGCTTAAAGTTCCTCCACTTTCGTCACCCCGTGTCAGAGATAAAATCAATGAACCATCTTGTAGTGCCACTCGCCGGCCTTGCATTTGAATATTACCACCTCCAACACCACTGGTATCAATAGCAGCAGTTTGGGAGAGGAAGATGTCTTGGAAGTTCTGCACGTTCTGGTTGCTCAATTCCCACCCTGGATTGGTTGGGGTAAGACCTATTAAACCCTCTCCCTGAACACTCCAAACGGCAACTCGCCCTGATTCAGCTCTCAAACTTCCGCCTTCCAGCACGACTTCACCACCAGCCAGAGCCAAGGTTTGACCAGGGTCAACCTCCAGACCACCAGTACGATTGACCTGAACTACCCGACCAGTCTCCTGATTCATTATTAGTTCATTACCTTGCCCCTGGACGAGAATTCTGCCTGGATTTTCTCCGTATTGCAAGCCAGTGGGAACATTGAGCGTTAGTAAAGGAGGAGCAGAGGGGTTAGTAGTGCTAAATTCTATACCATCGTTAAATTTAATACTTTGGGCTGTACTGGCTAAAAAAGAACCACGGAGGTCAAGCCTGGCATTAGGGCCAAAAATAACGCCATTGGGATTTATTAAAAATAGATTCGCTCCACCGTTAACACCGAGTGTCCCCAGAATCGTTGATGGGTTAGTTCCAGTGACTCGACTGAAAATGTTGTCAATTCCCCCAGGATTAGCAAACAGGACTCGTTGTCCATCCCCAACATTGAATTCTCGAAAACTGTGAAATAAGCTTGTACCTCTTATAGCTCCCCCATCAACCCGATCAGCAGGAAGGCCGTCTATGCTAACATTTGGAGTCAGCATAGAACTTTCAGGACTTAAGGAGGAATCAGGGGTAATCTGAGCTTTGGCAATATCTCCAGATGCAGTGTATGCTGCACACACTACGAAGAAACTAGCTACCCTAAATAGCCAGCAGGAATTTGACCAGCTTAGACCCATGATTGCCATCCTCAAAAATATTAGGACTTTATTTTTAAACAACTCTGCATTTTTTAAAGAAAAACTAATGGGACAATTGAAATTAAAAGGTTAGGGAGTAGTTTTTAGGAAGATTGTACCTTCTTTTCCTGGTGGACAGGACGGCCGTATCTTGTCAACAAAGAAATCCTATTCTTGACAAAGCTCAGACTAACCGCATCAAGCCATGCTTATTGACAAAGTTTTAGGCGATGGTCTACGACCGACAGTCGGTCATCGTTTTGAGGCTTGGAAAATAAATCAAACGAGAAAGATTTTTTCGTTGGTTCTTAATCTTGGTTGTGATTAAAAATTTTTTAGATGCGTTTGAGCGGACCTCCTGGGTACAAATCAACCTCTGAGTCTGGGTCTGGTGGTGGAGATTCTGGAATCGTCCCGAACCCCGGAGACCTACCACCGGGAGTACCATCACCATCAGATGTAAGGTCAAGATTACCCCCATTGATTTGTTCTTGCTCACTCAGAGTAAGTTTAGTGAGAAAATCGATATCTTTCAGTTTTTTCAGGTTATTTTTCATGTTTACCTTTTTTGTTGCTTCAGTGTCTTACTAGCAGATGCAGTTTCCGAAAAAATCAGTCTCTTGTACAGCTTTAGCTGGACTTTATTTATCCAAGATTAAGAACTTTGTTTCTTTTATCTAAAGTTTGACCTTGTTGAGCAATTTTTGCTCGCCTGAGTTCTTTGATAGTTTTAAGTTACTCGAAAGCAGTCTTAGCAAACATCTAATAAATGTCATGACTCAACCATGACATTTGTCATAACTAAGTAAGTCGGTAGAAAAAACACAACCATGTTAAGAAAAAACTAGGCTGAAACCCTGATGCTTTCGTCAACTTACAAAAGTTTTCGGTCTACTCAAGATAGAAAAGAATTGGCAAAAATAGCAGCTTGAGTGCGATCGCGTAAGTTCAGTCGTGTCAAAATATTAGTAATATGGTTTCTCACAGTTCCTTCTGAAAGGTGGAGATCCTGAGCAATTTCTCGATTACTGTAGCCAGTTGCAATCAACTGTAAAACTTCCAGTTCCCTGGATGTGAGTTCTGCAAGTTCAGGTGGTTGCTCTTTTGGTGCTTCTGTCCCAGAAGTGGGTACAACACTCAGCATCTTTTCCAAAATTCCGGGGCCAAAGTGAGTATAGCCTTTGTAAATTGAACGGATTGCTTCTGCAAGTTCTTGTGCGGGCGTATCCTTGAGTAAGTAGCCCTTAGCTCCAAAACGTAATGCCTCAGAGATGTATTGAACATCATCAAATGTTGTTAGAATCAGGATTTTCGTGTCTGGAAACTGCTGACATAATTGTTGGGTAGCTACGACCCCATCCATGACAGGCATACGGATGTCCATCAACACAATATCGGGTTTAGCATCTCCTGTATACAGGCTTTCCATTTGATGAATTGCTTGTTGACCGTTTTCTGCTTCTGCCACTACTTGTAAGTCGGATTGAATCTCTAGTAAGGTTTTCAACCCACGACGCACAATCTCTTGGTCTTCAACAAGCAATACCCGAATCATAAATTAAATCATTCAATAGGTTAGATATTGATAGAAATCCGGTTTAATTACTGAAATCACTCTTAGAGGTAGGGAATAGGGAATAACACAACGGCTTGTGTGCCAAGTTCTTTCAGAAATTTAGATATGACTTTTATATCCACTTTTAGCACTACACAACAGTATATCAGTTACCAGAACCACAGTAAAATTACTAAGAACAATTTTAGATTCTGGAATATAATTTACCCACAAAATAAAAGGCTGGTAATTGTTAGCAATTGTTAGTATTTTTATATTGAAAAATGGCAGTAATCCTACAGCCTGCATTTGGGTTACTGATAATTTCTAAGTCACCACCTAATGCTGTAACCCTCTCTTGCATTCCCTTGAGACCAAATCCCCTAGTATTTTCGGTTACTTGGAAGCCTTTACCATTATCTTGAAGCATGAGTACCGTATGAGAATCTGTACTCTGAATCTGAATGTTAACTGTTGTCGCTTCCGCATACTTACAGATATTAGTCAAGCCTTCTTGTAAAATTCGATAAATAGTTGTATTCACTGGATGGGGCAAGTTTGGTGGGATATGAATGTTACATTCTGGTAAAATGCCAGTTAGTCGATGAAATTCTTCTGTCAGATTAGCGATCGCAGTTGCTAAAAGTTGACTTTGTAGGGGTTCTGACCTGATTAACCCCACAGATTCACGTACCGCTTTTAACGCTTGTGACCCCAGTTGTTTCGCTTCTAACAAACATTCATAAGCTTTGGTAGAGTTATCTGGCCACAAAGCCATAGCTGCTTCCAGTTGAATATTCAGTGCTACCAACGAATGGCCTAGAGAATCGTGAATATCACGGGCAATGCGATGGCGTTCTTCTATAGTTGCCATTTCCTGAAGTCGCAGATTAAGTTCTCGTTCTTGTTCTAAAGCTTTGAGTAAGTCTGCTTCTGCTTGCTGCAACCGGGAATTTTGCACTTGTAGTTGAGCTTGCAATCTCCGACTTGTCAGTTGTGTTTCCATCCGCACAAATACCTCTTCTAACTGAAAAGGCTTACTAATATAATCAACACCTCCAACTGAGAAGGCTTTGACTTTATCAAATGTTTCATTTAAAGCACTGATAAAAATTACCGGAATTTCGCAGGTGCGAGAGTCTGCTTTTAACTGCTGGCAAACTTCATAGCCATTTAATCCTGGCATGGTGATATCTAATAAAATTAAATCGGGCGGTTGAGCCTGAGATCCTATCAATGCTGTTGCCCCATTGGTGACACACCGCACCTCATACCCTTGATTAGTCAGCATTTTCGATAAGAGGCGCAGGTTATCCAAGGTGTCATCAACTATGAGAATATCTCCCTTGTGTAAGTGACTAGCATCCATAAAATTTAGCTCGAATTAAACTCAAGAAATTATCATGATTAATTGTGAAAAATTTCAAGAAAACTATACATTTTTTTATGTGATAAATAAAGATTAACTAATTTCTTGCCCCAGTTACTTTATTGCAAACTTGCCAACACAGATATAACGCTTAATGTTATGTTAATTCAGTTATCAGGAGCTTTCCCGCATAATAATTCTAAATTTCTGTATTTCTGTGCAATAAATTTGCATAAAATGAGATATAAAGACGTATATGGTTTAAAGTTATCGTTTAATTCTCAAGCAATATCATTTAAACATCAAAGCCTAGTTATGAAAAATTTCCAGCAAATGCAGTTAGAAACCGAACTGCCAGTAGTTATTACTGACCAAGAAGGATTTATTACTTATATAAACGAGGCTTTCAAAACTGTTTATGGTTGGACTGCTGAAGAAATCCTTGGGTTTCCTTTAGAAGTTATTATTCCGCAAAGCCTCCATGATTCTCATCGACTGAGTTTTTCCCGCTTCGTGATGACTGAAAAAGCGAAAGTTCTCAATCATCCTCTTTTACTCAAAACTGTAACTAAGGAGGGGATAGAAGTAGAAAGTGAACATTTTATCACGGCTGAAAAACAAGGAGAAATTTGGTTTTTCGCAGCAACAATTTCTCCATTATAAAAAGTAATATTCTTTTAAATTAGGTTATTTTTATGGATAAAGACCCTGCCCTTCAGTTAAATCTGCTGCGTTCAACTTTAGGCAAAATGGAAGTAGCATTAGGGGCTATTGATGATGCAATTGTTTGGACTGGTGAGGACACCAAGGTGCAATGGTGTAATACCGTCTTCGATCGCTTAATTGGTAGACCTCATATTACAATTTTGGGTAGATCACTAATTCAATTACTACCACTAAAACAGCAGGGTCAAGTAATTACTAATGAAGAACATCCGGTGCTAATAGCACTACAAGACCAATTAAAAGCAACAGAATATGAGTTTGAACAATCTCAGGAAACGCTAATTTTGGAAATTTCAGGAAGCTATATCGAACTTGTTGAAAGAGAAAAATGTGCTGTTTTGGCAATTCGTGATATTACCGCTCGTAAACAAACAGAAGCAGCACTCCAACAGGCTAAAGAAGCAGCAGATGTAGCCAATATTGCTAAAAGTCAGTTTTTAGCAAACATGAGTCATGAATTACGAACTCCCCTCAATATTATTTTGGGTTTTACCCAATTACTGACTAGATATGGTTCTCTTGATAACCAACAGCAAGAGTATTTAGATACTATTGCCCGCAGTGGTGAACATCTGTTGAAATTAATTGACGATGTTCTAGAAATGTCCAAAATAGAAGCTGGTAAAACCACATTGAATCAAACTGGTTTTGATTTAAAATATCTTTTGGAAACACTGTACCAAATGTTAAATTTAAAATCCCAATCGAAAGGATTACAATTAATATTTAAACTTGCTCCAGAATTACCCCAATATATCTTCGCTGATGAAAGTAAACTGCGCCAAGTTTTAATTAATTTATTAGGTAATGCCATCAAATTTACCCAAACAGGTAGTGTGACTCTGCGCGTCTGTCAAGATACAGAAGAAATAGACGCAGGGATACGCCTATTATTTGAAATTGAAGATACTGGATCTGGTATTGAATTAATTGACATGGAAAGGTTATTTGAACCTTTTGTCCAAACTCAAACAGGTCAAAACTCTCAAGAAGGAACTGGATTAGGTTTACCCATTAGTCAAAAATTTGTCCGACTCATGGGGGGAGAGATAACTGCTAACAGTCAAGTAGGCATAGGAACAATTTTTAAGTTTGATATCCACACCCAACAAGTTCGACCTGATGAAGTGGAGACAGCAAAATCTAGCCAGCAAGTCATTGCTTTGGCAGCCGGACAGCCAAAATATCGGATTCTGGTAGCAGAAGATAAACCAGAAATTCGCCAGATTATGATTAAGTTGTTGCAACCAGTTGGCTTTGATGTGCGGGAAGTGAATAATGGAGAAGAAGCGATCGCCATTTGTAAAAGTTGGTGTCCTGACTTAGTGTGGATGGATATGCGAATGCCTGTAATGGATGGGTATGAGGCAACTAAGCGCATTAAAACAGCGATTGATTCGCCGCCAGTCGTCATTGCTTTAACTGGTAGTGCATTTGAAGAAGACCGGATTGTTGCTTTATCTACAGGTTGTGATGATTTTGTCCGTAAGCCATTTCGAGTTGAAGTGATTTTTGACAAAATGGCAGAACACTTGGGTGTGAAATATATATATGCAACTGAACAAACTACACAGCCACAATCAGCAGAGATTCCTGTAAATGAATTAAGTAATGCAATGCTCCAAATGCCTGCTGAATGGATAGAACAATTGCATCAAGCAGCAAGGCGAGTCAATTCTAAGCATATTCTCCAACTGATTGCAGAAATTCCATCATCCCAGGCTGGTTTAGCTAAAACGCTAACAAACCTCGTCAATGATTTTTGTTTTGAAGAGATTATCAATTTAACTGAGAATCGTTGACTGTTGATTGTTGACTATTGATTGTTGACCGTTGACTGTTGATTGTTGACCGTTGACTGTTGATTGTTGACCGTTGATTATTGATTGTTGACCGTTGACTGTTGATTGTTGACCGTTGACTGTTGACTGTTGATTGTTGACCGTTGACTGTTGATTGTTGACCGTTGACTATTGATTGTTGACTGTGAACAATCGCAATCAATGATCACAATAGAATATTTTTTATTTCTTTAAGTCTTTCACTGAAGACAATATTACCAGTCTGCAATTAACCTGGCTTTTCTGAGCAAGAATTTCAAGACTGTTTCTTTGCGGGAAATAATATCGGCTCGTCCTTCCATTCCCGGTTGAATATTACATTGATGGTTGCTTCTACCGAATGAAAAGCTTTCTGGGAGTATCATCACCTCATAAACAGAACTCGCACTACCTTGTACGGGATGAGACTGATTTACTTGAGATTTGATAGTGTCTTCAGAAATTTGACTGACAATACCTTTGAGAGTGCCGTAATCGGGATAGGGACAAGCAGAAACCCGCATCTGTACTTCTTGACCTTTTGCCAACTTACTCACATCATCAGGGGAAACTGCGGCTTTGATGACTAAGGGTGCATTGCTAGGGACAATTTGAGCAATTTCTTCTCCCAGTTGCACCGATTGACCGGGGTTTCGCAGGTTGAGTTGAGAGAGAATCCCGTCTTCGGTGACTGTAATCTTGGTTTGGCTGAGGTCGCTTTCTACTTGTTGTAGTTCACTAGTGTCACGCTGAGTCTGATTTTTAATTTGAATCCTCTGCTGTAACAAAGCTTCCCATTCTCGGTTGAGGGTGGCGAGAGTGGCTTGACCGCTAGCAATTTCTTGGGCGATAGTTTGTTTAGCGATCGCAACTTCAGAATCACTGGGATTAAGAGCAGTTTGGGTGCGGCGTAGTTTGGCTCGTTCTGCGGCTACAGCTTGTTGTCGTTGGGCAATAATTTGCTGTTGCGCCTCCATATTAGCTCGTTGCACCTCAACCGCCTGTTTTTGTTGAGCCACATCTAACTGCACTTCTTCTAATTGATTCAAAGATAAAGCACCAGCTTGGACTACTTTCTGATAGCGATCGCGTTTGGCTTGAGCTGCACTCAACGCCGCTTCTGTAGACTGGAGGTTAGCACGAGCTGAACGCAGTTCCACCTGTGCTTGAGACCATTCATTTTGCACTCTCTTTAAGTTCGCCTCGGCTGCTTCTACTTCCGCCTGGACAGTAATTTGTTGGTCTCGATAATTGCGTTGGGTGCGCTGGAATGCGGTTTGAGCCGAAGTCACTACACGGTTTTTGCGCTCGGTTTCCGCTTGAATTTGCCGATTCAAAGCAGTAATTTGGGCATCGATTTGCAGCAGTTGCAGTTGTGTCTGCTGGATGTTGCTTTGCAATTGACTTTTTTGAGTTTGCAGGCGGGAATCATCAAGAGTGGCTAGCACGTCTCCCTTTTTCACTACCTGATTTTCTTTGAAAAAGATATTTGTTACCTGACCTGCTGTAGCTGCTTGCACGAGCCGCAATTCTCCTGTGGGGCGGATACTCGCTTGCCCTTTAACGGTTACTTTATATTCAATAATAGAAGATAGGGCGATCGCTACCCCAACAGCACCGACGAGAACCAGACCGCCTAATCTCGTCCAATTACCAATCGGTGGGAGAAATTCATTGCTTTCAACTAGGGGTAGAGAGTCTGCATTAATTTGGTTAACCATGACAGTTTTCTGGGTAGAGATTAGCGAATGCTGCTGGGGGAAATTGCATTTGGATGACAGTTGCAAGAATTTTTGGTGAAACCATTGACTCTCGATAAATCAACCCCATCGAGAAAATCTAAATGCTCACCTGCTTGACGACACAGAACCTCTGGAGAACCTTGAATTTTTAATTTCCCTTGTTCCAACATGACAATCCAATCAGCTTGCTGGATGACTTTGGGACGGTGGCTAATCAAAATCGTGGTTTGACCTTGGCGGTGAGTTAACAACTGGCTTAATACTTCGGCTTCACTAACCGGGTCGAGTGCGCCAGTAGATTCATCTAGAATTAGGACTGGAGGGTTATTGACAATGGCTCTGGCGATCGCTAATCTCTGCCGTTGTCCACCAGAAAGATTTGCACCAAATTCTCCTAAGACCGTTTGATATTTGTCGGGGAGGTTGCTAATAAACTCATCAGCCCCAGCAATCTGGCAAGCTTGCACAATCTGCTCAAAGCTAATATTAGGTGAACCTAAACGGAAGTTTTCCATAATTGACCGACTCCAAAAGTGCGCGTCTTGCGGAACTAGAACCACTTGTTGGCGGAAGCAATCTAAAGCCAGGTCGTCTAGGTTATAAATGCCAAAGCGAATATTGCCAGACTGGAGTTGATATAAACCGGCAATCAACTTAGCTAGGGTACTTTTACCACAGCCAGATTTGCCAATGAGGGCAATTACCTGACCGCCAGGAATGGTTATAGAAAAATCTTGCAGTAGTTCAACTCTACCTGGATGATGAAAGTTGAGGTTAGTACAGGTAATATCTGCGTTGCTAGAAATTTTTACCCAAGGCTTTTGACTGTTATCTAAAGTTTCTGGGGTCGCGTCAATGACTTCCGTAAGCCGTTGGGTAGCAGTTTTCGCACGGGTAAATTCATCAACAAAGTCGATAGTAGTTTGAATAAAGCTGGTAAAGTTGCCATTCATGCTATTAAATGCCAGAAGCATCCCAATAGATAATTCCTGCCGAATTACTAAGGTGCTGCCGAACCAGATCAAGGCAATACTACCGATGTTAGAGATTAAATTTGAGAAGACACCGTTAACAATGCCAATTTGAATAGTACGGAAGGTAACGTTAGCAAGGCGACTAAATCGACCTTGGAATTCTTCCCAAAATTGTGGTGCTGCGGCAGTAGTTTTTAAGGTGATCGCACCTTTGAAGGTTTCCACCAAAACACCTTGATTTTCGGCTGATAGCACCAAAACGCTGCGAATTTTTTGCTGTAAGGTGGGCAAGAAAATCACTGTGGAGAACGTCATTAAAAGAGCGATCGCACCAGCCACCATTGTCAGTTTTATACTGTAAAACAACATGAAGCCCAAAGAAACCAAGGCAATAAAAAGCTGGCTGGGCAAACTGACAACGACTTGAGAAATTAACTGGTTAATTTGTTCAATATCTTCTAGGCGACTGACAATTTCGCCACTGCGACGGGATTCATAGTAACTTAAAGGTAGGCGGAGAATTTGCCGTCCAAATTCAAAAATTAGTCCTAGTTGCAGACGTTGAGCAAAGTGAGCGACAAGATTTGATTGTGCTAGTCGTAGGCTGCTGCTGACTAGGTGCATAACGATAACACCAATAGCAACACTAGTCAGAAGTTGGGTGTCTCCCCGCACTAGCACATCATCGGTGAGAATTTGCAACAGGAAGGGAGAAGCGAGGGAAAGTAAACCTAAAACCGAGTTGAGTAACAAGGTTTGGCTAAGAATACCGCGATAAGGGGCAATACGCCGCAGGAAGCGACCAAAACCGCCAATTTTCTCTTGTTCATCTTCCTGAGTAAAAAAGCGGACTGGATCGGGTTCTAATAAGAGCATGACTCCGTTTGTCCATGCTTCTAAAAGCCACTTTTTTTCTAGATAACGAATGCCTACACCTGGATCAGCGACGATGTATTTATTGCCTTGCTTACCGTACAAAACTACCCAATGATAACCTTTCCAGTGGATGATAGCTGGTAAGGGAAGGGTTTTTTCGTTGAAAGTCTCCAGAGTTACTTTTACTGCTCGTGCATTGAAACCAAGGGCTTCTGCGCCTTGTTTCAAGCCTAGTAATGTGGTTCCTTGTTGTCTAGTTCCTACTGTTTCCCGGATGTAATTGATGGTGAAGGTCTTGCCATAATATTTGGCAATAGAAGCAAGACTTGCTGCTCCACAGTCTTCTTCGCTATTTTGTTTAACAAGTTGGTATTTCATTATTTATATCTTCTATACTAATTAGTTATTTTTTATGTGAGCCTTTTCTCGTGATAGTGAATAATTTACTTGTTTGAAATTTTCTTGTGCTTTTAATTTTATAAGTTAAATTAAATATACCTTCTGAAATTTTTCAATAACTAAATCCAAAACTAACGCTATTATTTTATTTTTAATAATATATTTTATGTAGATTAATTCTTGTTTAAATGAAGGATATTTTTGTGCAAGTCCATCCTAATTATCTAGGATGGACAAAATTTTATGGCGTATTAAAAGCCTTCATGAATCTATGAAACATGAAGCCTACACCTCTAAGATACATTTAAGGATTCACTTGTAGCATAAGTAAGTTTGCCATTTATTCCACAAATAAGATTAGGGCAACGACCAATTTTAGTTCCACAAAGCCCTCCTGTTATTGCTTCTATGCTTTCAAGATCGAGATCGACTATCTCATTTAAAGACTCAATTTCATTCATATTTTGGGGTACGATCTCATGGTTTTGGTTCATGATATGTCTCCTTCTGTTTTACAGATTGTGTTGTTTACAAAAACTGATTGCGTTGAATATTGAAAGAATGGAAAATACAATCTAATGGGTGGATCTTTGTTTCTCATCTTGAAATTACAAATGATATTGGCAAAAATGAAAATACATCATTATCACGGATGAATTGATTTTCAGTCTGTACAAAGTTTTTCAGGCTTAAAAGATACTTCAATCCTATCGACATAATCTTTATAAGCTTCAGCCGCACTAGAACGGAAGCGATTAGCAAATCCATCACAGTAGTTTGTATGAAATTTACCTTTATGACTCATTGCTAAAGCCGCACAACCACCACCACAATAGAAGGCATAGCGACACTTACGACAAACCGGATTTGATATGACTGTGCGGTTTCGCCAAGTTTGATTTAATTCCTCATTTAAAACTACTTCGTTCTCTTCATTTATGTAGCCAATGCGAATTTTTTGATCCCCTGTTTTTTCCCAACAAGCATAAATATCTCCAAAGGCATCAAAGATGTACATCTTATTGTGTGCGCCACAAAAACTAGCCTTGAAGTTAGGTAATGGATTTTCTTTCTGTTCAAATATCTGTCTTGCCCGATCCATCAAACCATCATCTGGGCGAGTAATTATTTCCATTTGGGGGTATTGCTGGTGCATTCCATCTAATGCTTTATCTAACTCCCAGGAATTGAATGTAGTTTTGATACTTGTGTTGTTATTTAATTCACTAGTAGTAATCGGTGCCGTATAGGTAGAAAAATTTTGGTAGCTGTTCCATCCTCGTGCAATTATCTCATCAGCTAATTCAGGGAGTTCGTGGATATTGTTGCGGTCAATATTCATCCGAATACTGATCTGAACCCCTAAATCTAATGCCTTTGTAATGTTGTGAGCAATTTTCTCAAAAGAACCACTTCCATCAGCATAGATACGTCGCTTGTCATGTTCACTAGGAGGTCCATCAAGAGTGATCTGAAGATTGGAAATTTTATCTTTTCCTAGTATATCTTGATAAGCTTCCAACTCAGTCCCGTTAGTAACAGCCGAAAAACTTGCTTTACCCAAAGACAATGTTTTATTAATGATGTATTCAACAATAGGGCGACTTTCTGCTAACAAAGGTTCGCCCCCAAAGAAAGTAATATTGCGGGGTAAATCCATCTCTTCTGTCACCCCATGTCCTGCCTCAATTTGGGGCATGGCAGCAAATATTCTATCTACTATCTCTGGCTGCATTGTTCGTAGCAAATGTTTAAAAATAGGATTTGTCCGCATATGGTCTTGAAAACAATAGGGACAACGCAGATTACAGCTATAGGTAGGCATAAATATATAACTGGGCATCAAGCGAGATGCTAAATGGTGCAGTTTTATTGCCATCTTGGTGAAGAATTCTTGTTCTTCTTCCAACGTCATTTCGGTCAAGTAACCTCGCTTTATGAGTAACTCTATTGTTTCAGTAGAAGGAGGTATCACGTCACCATCAATCGGTAGTTCAGGACTCCAGTCACCATAGAGAGGTTTTGGGGGACACTTGACTTCTAATGAACGCAAATAAGTAGCTACCCGTTGTGAAACATTATCGTAAGCACCTGTATAGCCATGAACGAGAAGCATTTTTTCTTGATTATTGGGTAAATCAACATAGATTGTGTAACTACTTGTACGCAACATAATTCTTTAAAGGGTATTGTGAACTTGTGATCAAAAATCTGATATAGGAATCCGACTTGATTCTTGCTAAGTATACTGAGAAAGAAACCTTTGTATGACAAGCTTCTAGGCAATTTGGTTTTTCAAAAATCAAATAGGAGTCCTATATATACGAAGCTGTTATTTACTAATTGAAGAGATAGCTCTGGTAATTTTAGTTAGCAAATAGCTTCTTTGAACTAATATTCTTGGCAATTTTCTGCACTCAAGCTGTTACGATATTCTTTATTTTTCTACACTCAAATTAATGAAGTGCAATGCCCAGTTGCTTAAAATTGTTTATGCAAGAGACTCCACGATTTGCTTCTTGATTACCCCCTACAATAGTTTCCAGGCTAGTATTTGTTAATTTAACCAGCCCTGCTGGATTTCCTTCAGATTTCCACGCCCGGATAATGTCAATATTTGTCATGTTTGTACTCCTTCAATGTTTGCAAGGATA
Organism: Anabaena sp. UHCC 0399; assembly: GCF_034931465.1. Taxonomy (NCBI): domain Bacteria; kingdom Bacillati; phylum Cyanobacteriota; class Cyanophyceae; order Nostocales; family Nostocaceae; genus Anabaena; species Anabaena sp. UHCC 0399. The sequence continues at coordinate 78,725 of NZ_JAYGGZ010000016.1, forward strand.
TTCAGAAATTGACCTTGGCTTTAAGGGATTAACCTGTGTTTCGGTTGTTCTGTGCTTCTCTACGATGGCTTTGAGTGTTTATGCAGCTAGCAGGAAATTTTTTTCCAAAATGTAGAAGTTACCTGGATTGCTGTGTATTACAATTAAGTAGAAATTCGTAAACTCTAAATTTTCTATACTCACATAAATTTCATGCAACCCCGACAGGGCATTATTGAAGTCTTCTCGACCTTTGTGCAGTTTGATGCAGATAGGTTCAGCCTTTGGACGATAGATAGTAAACTACAGCGAAGTATAAAAAAATGCTTAGAAAAATACCCGCAACAAACATCTGATCATTTCTGGGTGCTTTATTGGTACAAAATCTGGCAAATGGAATCCAGTCCTCTAGCGGCGGGGCATATCTCCGCTTATTTGCAGGAGGTATGCTTCTGGGTTGCTAGAAAAATAGCTGTAAACTTTATCAGTCAATTTTCGGTTGCTGATTGTTTTCAGATTGCTATTTCCTGCATTCATAAAATTCTCAAAAATTTTAATGCTGAATACAGCACAAGCTTAAAAAGCTATGCAGAATATGCTTTTGAGCGTTTTCTCAAAGACTCACTACGTTTAGGAAAGGAAGCAGATATCTGCACTGACTGGGCTTTATTGCATAAAATTAGTCGGAGACGTTTGCTAAATGCTTTAGAGAATGCTGGTTGTACCAGTCAAATTATCAATAGTTATGTCTTAGCTTGGGAATGTTTTAAGGAACTCTACACCAGTGATAGCCAAACTATCCGTCAGTTGGGAAAACCGGATACTGCAACATGGGAAGCAATTACTCAGCTATACAATAGACAAAGCTTAAGCCAAATGACTCCAGAAACTTTGGAAAAATGGTTGAGTACCTGCGCTAAATCTGTACGAAACTTTCTTTACCCCAAGTTTGTGTCTGTAGATGCTCCTATTCATGGGCAAGAATCAGGTAATTTATTAGATACATTACCCGCAGATTTACCAGCATCCTTACTTACAGAAATTATTGCCCAAGAAGAAGCCAAAACTAGACAAACACAACAAGCACAATTAAACCAAGTTTTAATAGATGCTGTAGCAGCTTTGGATATTCAGTCTCAAAAATTACTCCAAACTTATTACGAGCAAAAGCTGACTCAACAACAAATTGCCCAACAGCTAGAAATTAAGCAATATTCAGTTTCTCGCCGTCTTACTAGCATTAAACGCTCATTACTCACAACCCTAACGCAGTGGAGTCAAAATCATTTGCATATCTCCCCTACATCCGTCGTAGTGGATGGCGTAAGTAAAAGTCTGGAAGAATGGCTCAACAATTACTATAGAACCTCTTGAGATTATGTTTGATGCTGCTGTGGGTTTCGCTGTTGATAATGACTTGGTTCTAGAAATGATTCAGACATCACCAAATCTAGAGCATAATTACTCTACGTCTGGTGGTTTTCAACGTGCTTGGATCAATCAAGTTTGTTTAACTACGTTTTTAGACTGGTTGCATAAAGAAATTACACCCCATGCTAGAGTGCATCCCAACATGGCTGCTTTACCGAATATTTGGGAAGTAGTCAATGGTACTGCTATCAGTTTTGATAACTCTCGCTTGGTGTTAATTCCTACCTTAGCGATGGATGTGGATGAGTTGCGCGTACCTCAAGAATGGGTAGATATTCCCGAATGGGTGGCTGATTATTACTTAACAGTACAGGTAAATCCTGATGAAGAGTGGATCAGAATTGTGGGCTATACAACTCATCAACAACTGAAAACTTTGGGGGTTTATGATGCAGGCGATGGCGTTTCGCCCAGCGTAGCTGATCGCACTTACAGTTTAGAATCTGATCAGCTCATCTCAGACCTGAATGTGCTTTGGGTAACTCGCCAATTGTCTCCTGAAGAAGTCACCCGTGCGCCGGTTACACCTCTACCACCCTTACCCCAAACCCAAGCAGAAAATTTACTCCAAAGATTAAGTAATGCAGATATCAAATTTCCCCGCCTAGAAGTTCCCTTTCCTCTTTGGGGAGCATTGATAGCACACGGCGGTTGGCGACAACGTTTGTATGAATTGCGTCAAGGAATTATCCAATCAACATCCATCAAGCAATGGCTTCAAGAAGGTGTAACAAATTTTGCTCAACAATTTGGCTGGGAACGGCGGCAGTTTTTAGCCTTGTCTTCAGGGATGCGGAGTCGGGAAAGCCAAGAGTCTATTCTCGGCTTATCTCGACAAATATTAGTATCTGGTAACACTTACGAGTTACGAGTTTTCCCCAAAGGTAATCCAGAAGAACAAATTTGGCGTTTTGAATTACGCAGTGCAAATCCAGACAATATGATTCCTGTAGGGTTTAAACTCTGGCTACTGACGGAAGACTTGCAACCATTTCCTAACAATGAAGATACAGCAACAACGCCTGTAGAAGAATTGTCTGTAGAAGTAATGTTAGAACCGGGTGAAGGGTTAGTTTGGGAAGTCATACCTTTACCAGCAGAATATGAGCGCGAAATTTTACGTTTTTAGTTGCAGCGTAAGTAGTTATCTGTGTCTTTATGGTCTACAAGAATCTATCTTAACCTCAGAGACACAGAGAAGAATCAATATGTTTTCTTGGCTGAAGGTGGTGGGGAATGGTAAGAAAGAAATTCATGAATTTTTGTTTGCTGGTTGTGTTAACTATATTTATATGTGTTCTAATGCGTCCAGTTTTCGCAAATAGTTCCCAAAATATAATAAATCAGGATTCACAATCAAAAGTTGTCGAAAGCCAACAATTATATGCAAGTGGTAAATTTGCTGAAGCGGTGAAAGCTTTACAGCAAGAAGTCCAAGCATATCAACAGCAAGGAGATATTTTAAAACAAGCTGTAGCTTTGAGTAATTTATCCCTTGCTTATCAACAACTTGGTGATTGGCAACAGGCGCAATTAACTATTACTAAAAGCTTAGATTTACAAGGCACAAGTAATAAAAATTTAGCAGTCTTTGCCCAAACTCTAGATATTCAAGGACGCTTACAACTCTTGACAGGAAAGCCAGAAGCATCTCTTATTACTTGGAAACAAACTGAAGATATTTATACCAAGCTAGAAGATAAAAACGGTATTGCTTTGGCACTAGTTTATCAAGCTCAAGCATTACGCACTCAAGGTTTTAATAAGCAAGCTATTGAAAAACTAGAACAGGTAAATCAGACTTTAGAGCCTCAAGGTGATTCTTTGGCTAAAGCCGCAGTTTTGCTTTCCCTCGGTGATACTTTAGAAAATGTGGGAGAGTTAGAAAAATCTCGCCTGGCTTTAGAACAAAGTTTAGCAATTTATCAAAGGCTAAAATCACCTGAAAATATGGCTTTAAGTTTGCTCAGTTTAGGAAATAACGCTCGGATTCAACAAAAAAATACCCAGGCGATTGCATTCTATCAACAAACATTTGAAATATCACCTTCACCCCTTACAAAAGTTAAAGCAAAACTCAATCATCTCAATTTGCTAGTTGAAGAAAAACAACTCACCGCAACACAAACGTTAATTCCAGAAATTCAATCTCTGCTAGTACAACTCCCACCTTCGCGCTCATCAATTTACGCCCGTATTAACTTTGCTCACAGTTTGGGTAGTTTAAATACTCCCAAATCCCAAATCGCTCAACTCTTGGCTACGGCTGTACAACAAGCCAGGAATCTGAACGATATCCGCGCCGAAGCTTATGCTTTAGGTAATCTGGGTAGTTTGTATGAGAAAACGCAACAATTTGCTGAGGCTATTAGCCTGACACAAAAGGCTTTGATTTTAGCGCAAACCAGCAACGCGCCGGAAATCGCTTATCTTTGGCAATGGCAGATGGGTAGACTATTAAAAGCCCAAGGTAATTTTACCGGAGCGATCGCAGCTTACGACGCAACTATAGAAACATTGGAGTCGCTGCGTACTGATTTAGTAGCAGTTAATCAAGATATCCAGTTTAATTTCCGAGACAATGTAGAGCCAGTTTATCGTGAGTCGGTGGCGTTACTATTGCAAAATTCTGGCGAAAGCCCCGATCTTAAAACCTTAGATAAAGCTAGAACCCGCATAGAAGCGTTACAGTTAGCAGAACTGGATAACTTTTTTAGAGAAGCTTGTTTACAAGGGCAGAGGGTACTGTTAGATCAAGTAGTAGACAAAGAAAATCCCAACACTGCCATACTCTATCCAATTATTCTGCCAGAACAACTGCAAGTAATTGTGAAAATACCGCAGCAACCACTGCGTCACTATACAGTTAACAAATCTCAGGTTGCAGTAGAACGCACCTTAGCAGAACTACGGGAATATATTTTAGAACCGGATAGAACTGCGGAAGTACAAACCCTTTCCCAAGAAGTCTATAACTGGTTAATTAAACCTATAGAATCTGATTTAACCACCAGTCAAGTTAATACCCTGGTATTCGTACTAGACGGAGCATTAAAAAATATCCCCCTAACTGCGCTTTACGACGGTGAGAAATATTTAGTAGAAAAATACGCTGTTGCTCTCAGTTTAGGACTTCAGCTATTAACTCCCAAAGCTCTGGCTGAAAAACCTGTGAGTGTACTGGCTGCGGGTTTAGTGCAACCACCGCCGGAATATTCCTCATTCCCACCCTTACCAGGAATCAAGTTAGAATTTGACCTCATTGCTCAAACAGGAGCATCTACCAAAAAACTACTAGATAAAGACTTTACCAGCAGCACTCTAGAAAAAAATGTCAATACTGTGCCGTTTAATGTCTTACATTTGGCGACTCACGGACAATTTAGTTCTCGCCCGGAAGATACTTTTATTCTAGCCAATGATGGTTCTATCAATGTTTTACAGTTCGATAACTTACTCCGCTCTCAGAGTAACACTAATACACAAATCATAGAATTATTAGTTTTGAGTGCCTGTCAGACTGCCACCGGTGACAATCGTGCTACATTAGGCTTGGCAGGTGCAGCTATAAAAGCAGGCGCACGTAGCACAGTCGCTTCACTGTGGCACATCGATGATCAATCTACTGCCATCTTAATTGGTGAATTTTACAATGAATTAGTCAATAGTAAAGTGACTAAAGCAGAAGCCTTGCGTCGCGCTCAAGTAAAATTATTAACAAAGTATCCTAATTATAGTCGCCCTGCTTATTGGGCTGCTTATGTATTAGTTGGTAATTGGTTATAAGCAACAACAAAAAATTAGGGTAGGAAATTTCCTACCCTAACTCTATTTATGCTTTTTCAATTAATGCAAACTACTAGGTCATCAAATTTGAATTGAGGGATAAGCAAGTTTGTCGTATTCGCGTAGCGTCCCGCAGAGAACGTAGAGAGGACTTTATTCCTTAGAAAAATCAGGACTAAAGTCTTTACTACGAACCTTAAACTTTCGCCAATTCTGGTGTAGGACGCTTACTGTTGCGAATATTAGTAATAGCCTCAGCATAATCTTTGGCGTTAAATACAGCAGAACCAGCCACGATCGCATTTGCGCCTGCTTCTAACACTTGCCAAGTATTATTAGCTTTAAGTCCACCGTCTACTTCAATCCAAGGGTCTAAACCGCGCTCATCACACATTTGACGCAGTTTACGAATTTTTGGCACTACCCCAGGAATAAAGCTTTGACCACCAAAACCGGGGTTAACGCTCATAATTAGTATGAGGTCGCACAGTTCCAGAACATATTCAATCAGTTCTAAAGGAGTACCAGGGTTAAGTACGACCCCAGCTTGCTTACCGAGTTCTTTGATTTGTCCGAGAGTGCGGTGTAGATGTGGGGAAGCATTATGCTCGCAATGTACAGAAATAATATCAGCACCCGCTTTAGCAAAGCCTTCTACATACTTTTCGGGTTCAACAATCATCAAGTGGACATCCAGAGGCTTATTTGTAACCGGACGAATCGCCTCCACTACCAGAGGGCCTATCGTAATATTAGGTACAAATCGACCGTCCATTACATCAACATGAATCCAATCAGCTCCAGCTGCATCTACAGCGCGAATCTCGTCACCTAAACGACTAAAGTCGGCTGATAGGATAGATGGAGAAATAACAATGGGTTTTTGAGATTGGTTTTGGGTCATGGCTAGTGGCTTCTTAAGCGTCCTCGTCTGTAAGTATTGTAACAAAATAGGTAACAAAATATTGAGGATTTTTAGGATTGGGGATAGGGAATAGGGGACAGGTGACAGGGGACAGGGGATAGGGAAGAATACAAGATAGACAAATTAATGACTAATAACTATTGACTATTAACTATGAATAAAAAATTAAGCTGGATAATTTGGGGTTTAGGTGCTTCTTGTTTGAGTTTGCCGGTGTTGGCTTCGGCTTTACCAAGTTCTTTAGGAACTAATGGTATTGATGTTTTGAAGCTACATCAACCTCCTTATAATTTGCTGGGGCGGAAAATTGCGATCGGTCAGGTGGAAATTGGTCGTCCGGGTATGTTTGGCTGGGATAAGGCGGTGTCTAAAAATCGCTCTTTATCCTTGGCGGGGGTTTTTTTACGCAATGCGCCAGCTAAGTCTAATAACAGCGTTGACCCCCATGCTTATAATGTAGCTGGGGTTATGGTCAGTCGAGATAAAGGTTTACCTGGAGTTGCGCCGCAAGCGAGACTCTATTCTTCTGCTGTCGGTTCTACAAGAAATACGGGTCAACCGGAAGAGTGTTTATCAGCTCAACATATAGCTTTGCAAAATACTGGTGATGTTCGTGCCATTAACTTTAGCTTTGGTGAACCTCTCAACCGCGACCCCCGACCAGATGCTACTTTAGATGGCAAAGCTTTGTTAACGTTATGTGTTGACTGGTCTAGTCGTGTTCATGATGTTTTGTACGCGATCGCAGGCAATCAGGGTAAAGGTGGTATTCCCATCCCTACAGACAATTTTAACGGATTAAACGTGGCTTTTTCATCCCGTCGTGGGGGTATTTTTAATAAAGTCGATGTTTCTAATCTGGCGGGTTTGAATCAAGGGGTTAGTGGTCGATTGGCTGGTAAGGAATTTAATTTAGATGGGCGACGCTCTATAGGTATAGTTGCACCAGGTAGTAATATTCCTTTGCTGAATCCCGATGGCAAATTAAATAAGGTTACAGGTACAAGCTTTGCTGCACCTCATGTCACCGCTACTGTGGCTTTACTCCAAGAATTTGGCGACAGACAACTACGCACCAAACAACCAAATTGGAGTGTTGATAGTCGCCGTCATCAAGTGATGAAAGCTGTGTTACTTAATTCCGCAGAGAAAATCCAAGATCAGGGTGATGGTTTACTGTTGGGGATGACGCGGACGCTGATTGATAAACAAAACCAAGATTGGCTAGGTTCTGATGCTTATAAAAACCCAAAAATTCCTTTGGATTCTCAAATGGGAACGGGTCATTTAAATGTTTTTCGCGCTTATCAGCAATTTAGTGCCGGTCAATGGCTACCGACTGCTGCTATCCCGGCTGTTGGGTGGGATTATCGACAAGTAGATGCTAGTAAATCTGTTGACTATACCTTAGCAAAACCCTTAAAGCAGGGAAGTTTTGTCTCTATTACTTTGAGTTGGGATCGTTTGGTGGAACTCAAGGATACTAACAAAAACCAAATGTATGATTTAGGAGAGAAATTTAGCGATCGCAGTTTGAATAATTTAGACCTCTATCTCGTCAAAGCAGATAATAAAAATCCCGATGCTGGCACAATTTGTTCTTCAATGAGTGACGTTGATAGTGTAGAACACATTTTTTGCCCCGTTCCTGCTACTGGTAACTACAAAATCCGTGTGCAGTTCCGTCAGCAAGTCAACGAACCAATTCAAGCCTATAGTTTGGCATGGTGGACTGTTTCTAGTAAATGAATAATGAATTAGTGGATATTCTTTAATTATTTTTTTTGATTTATGTAAATCCCCTCCTCGTAAACCTACGGTGTACACACATCTTTGTGCTGGATGCAAAATGTAGTATTGTCCCCCTAAATCCCCTTTTTAAGGGGGATTTAGGGGGATCAAAACGATGTGGAATAAGGTTATTAAACTTATGTGTACACCGTAGCCTCGTAAGTTGGGAGGTGATTGGGGCTAGATTTCTTGTATCTTAATCGAAATAAAAACACTATAATATTTCTCTATTTATGTAATCTCTTTAATGCAATATTGTAGTATCTCTTGTTGTGCTTCTGTTAAATCAATTTTAAGATAATTACAGAGATGAATAAGATTAGATATTCCATATTCAGATAAGCCCTGCCGAAAAGTTTGCACTTCCTCTATGATGCCCTGAATGTGTCTTTTGAGAGCTATTCTTGACGGAAAATGATTACAAAATTGGTCTGCGATGTCTATTAAATTTACTGAATAGTGGTTTTGTATGACGCAATATTTTGTGTTTTCCGCAGATAGTAGATATTTATTAAACAGTAGAAATTCTTTATTTATCAGTTCAATTAAAATCTGCGCTTTCAGCCGCTCTACTACATACTCCATCACAGTATGCTTTTGGATATAACCTTGAGCTTGTTTCTCAATTAATGAACGCCAAATCAATCTCTCCATAGCGTTCAAAATTTGGTATTTAGGAACAGTCAGGCAAATGCTTTTAGCTAAGGTATCAATATTTGTTACTTGCTGATTAATAGCTATACAGTACATAATATACCATTCAAGCTCAGAAATATGATGTAAGTGCTGCTTGATTAATTGATTAATATTACTGAGTAATAAGGTATTTTGCTCTAGAAATTTGTCTATGTTGCCATCAAATAGCTCGATGATGGCATTAGCCACCATATTTATTTGTAAAGGGTTATGACTGTAGAGAAGACACAATTCCTGTTTTTGCTCATCTGAACCTAGCAGTTGCTTTGATTGCAGTAGGTGAAGAGCTACTTCTTGAGAGCCTTCCAACTTGAGGGAACGCATCTTTAAACCTGCTCCCTCTACTGTAAAAACTTCAGCCGGGTTTTCTCTAGATGTTAAAACCATACAGCTATTATGGTTTGTTTTGGCGATCGCTTGGATTAAATCACCATATATCTGATAATCTGAGCGATACTTTCCCATCAAATTCCCATCTAAGGCTATTTCTAGGTTGTCTAAAATTAATAGACATCGGGAAGTACGTAGATAATGAATTAGCAGATTAATGTCGGGTTTGGTTTCTTGCTGATTGGATAAAAATGATACTAATTCAGTTAAAAGGTCATTTCCTGGAGAAGTATGTTGTATTGACCTCCAAATGACATACTCAAATTGATCTTGAATTGATAATGCTAATTTAGTGGCTAAAGTCGTTTTCCCCACACCACCCATACCGGAGACTGTCACTAAGCGACAGCCATCTTCTAGAATCCATGAGGTTAGCGATGTTAGTTCTTGTGCGCGTCCATGAAATGAGGAAACATCAATTGCTGCACCCCAAGATGTGTTTTTTTTTGCAAATAAATATGTATTATTACTTAAAGCTTTTGATTGAGGATTAGGTATAGAGATTTCTCTCCAATCCAGATTTAATCTATGAGATAATTCTTCAAAATTTGCATGACTAATTGGTTTCCCGGTGAGGAATTTGCTAACTGTGGCTAGAGCTAGTCCTGTATCATTAGCCAAGCTTGTTTGGTTGGGGTAGCCATTACGTACCAGTGATACTTTGACTTGATCCATATAGTCATGGTGAACTTTCAATGACCTTGGCATTTTGCATGATGTTTCTTGGGGTTATCTATTGAGTTTACAATAGCGTTTAAGCAAATATATATGGATTGAATATTATCTCAAAAAATAATTTGATTTTTAGACTGACTAAATTACCTTTTTAAGAAGAATATTAAAAAATCATTAAAATTAGTCGAAAGTCATAATAAGTCAGTATTTTCTATAGCCGAAGTTAGTAAGTAGCCAAATATTATAAATTTTGGCGTAAGTGATTTTACTTAGCCGTACTTATATATACTCTTTTTTGCTGCATATCTCTCTTTTATATGACACTGATTCCCAAATTTGCTTTAGAGGATGTTTGAAAATTATCATTACTAACACCAAAATCTTAAAAACCTAACCCCTTGAGCCTTCCCGTCCCTACGAGGGAATGGGGTTTTCAAAGCCTCTCTCCGTTTCGGGGAGAGGTTTGGAGAGGGGTTTCTAGTATACTTTTCGACTTTTCAAACACGCTCTTAAAAAAGCGCACATTTTTTTGTGCTTAGTTATCGATGCGATTCGCCAATTAAGGAATAAAACCATGAAAAGCAAATTATTTTCTAACAATTTGATTAGTGAACTAGACTTGTCTGAGATTGATGGAATCTTGGATGTCACGCGAAGCAATGCCTATTCTTATCTCAGCAGCTTCCGCAATGATGCAGGGTATAGCCAGAAGTTGGAGACTGCGTTTGGTACTGGTTTTGATCAGGCAACAGCTAATTCATTATTTGATAGTTTTGCTCAAGGGGATTTTGGTGATATTCCAAGCATCGAGATTGTGAATAGTAGTGATATTAATGGTGCGAATGGTGCTTTCTCTATCACTACAGGTAAGATTTATTTAGCTGCTGAGTTTATTAGTCAAAATGCTCAGAATATTAATGCTGTTGTGTCGGTGTTGCTGGAGGAAATTGGGCATTCTATTGATGCACAAATTAATGTGGCTGATGCTGCTGGGGATGAGGGTGATATTTTTGCGCGGTTGGTGCAAGGGGAGAGTGTAACTGAGTCAGAGTTAGCGGTTTTGCGGGCTGAGGATGATACTACAACTGTGACGTTGGATGGTCAGATTGTTGAGATTGAGCAAAATACTGGTCTTCAAGGTAGCTATCAAGTTATTAATCGTGGGTTCAGTGGAGATTATCAAATTGATGCTCTAATTAACCCAAATTTAGGGCATGAAGGTGCATGGGCTGCTGGCACATCACCATCTCCTGGTACGCCCTTAACAATTACCTACAGTTTTTATAAACAACCAAATTTATACCCTTACACCGCCGCATCCAGTACAAATTTTGGGGAATTGAGCGATGCAGTAAAAAATCCAATAAGAGAGATATTAAACAAAATTCAGTCAAAAGTTAATATCAATTTTGTTGAAGTAGCAGAAAATAATGGAAATTATGGTCAACTTCGCTATATCTATGACTCTACTTCTGATACTAGGCGTGTTGTAGATTTTCCAACTCAGGACTCTTATTACTATGGCGATAGATTTGTTGAGGGGTATCAAGATAATAATAAAAATACTCATCAGCAAGGAGATATAATTCTTAATGGTGATAATAGTTCTCCTGATAATTTCGCTAAATTTATAATAGTACACGAAACATTGCACGCTTTGGGTCTTACGCATAGCTCCTACGACAAGTTTGAAAATAAACAAAGGATACAATACACAGGATATTTAAAAGGGGATTTACCAGACAATGAGGATAATCGTTGGCATACAGTGATGACTTATAACTGGTATGACGGTTCACCAGAAACCACTGAGCCAATGCCTTATGATCTCAAAGCATTAGGATATTTGTACAACTTAAGACAAACTGGGGACGAGTCACATTCCGAGAAGCTAGGAAGAAATACGAACGATATATATGTATTTGATACAGACACCCCACAAGGCTCAGACATAATAAACGAAACCACAATTGCCCTCAAGACCTATAAAAACACTTACGTTCAGGCTGATGGTGCTATTACTATGAATCATTACCCTACCAGTATTGGTACTTGGGAAGAGTTTCAAGTTATTAATCGGGGTTCTGGAAAAATTGCATTACAAACTCATCGTAATTTCTTTGTTCAAGCAGTTCGCGAAGGTGGGATTTTTCAAACTCCTAATCTTGATTATTGGGAAACATTTACAGTTAGAGATAGAGGTGCTGGAAAAATTGCACTACAGGCTCATAATCCTGATACAGGCTGGTATATTCGAGCTTTCCATGATGGAACTCTAAATCAAACTCCCTATGCTGATGAATGGGAAACATTTACTCCTGAGGTGCAAAATGACGATATTGATACATTGGATTTTTCAGCAACCACCACGAAAAGAATCAACGTAGACCTTAGTATTGCTGGACAACAGACAATTAATGAAAATCTTAAGTTGACTTTAGGGATTACTTTAGCTGGAGTATCTTATGTAGATATTGAAAATGCCATTGGTGGTAGTTTAGACGATACTTTAAAGGGGAATCACTTAAATAACCTTTTGAGAGGGAACAATGGTGTTGACACCTTATATGGGGGAGATGGCAATGACACCTTAGATGGTGGTGCTGGCAATGACATCCTGAATCCTGGTTATAGCCAATATTCCACTGATACAGTTAATGGAGGAGATGGTGATGACCTTCTCCAAGTTGATTATAGTAGTAAGACTAGTGCTAGTGTGGGTATCCATTTAGGGTCTAATAACACTAATGCAATTTATCATCGTGCTGGAAATATTGAGGATAATCTTGTATTAGTTAAGTTTTCCAATATTGAACGTTTTGAGATTACTGGCACACAATATGATGACGTTTTTGAGGGGCTTGGTGGTAATGATATATTCAATGGTGGTGCTGGCAATGACACACTAAATGGTGGTGCTGGCAATGACATACTAAATGGCGGTGCTGGCAATGACATACTAAATGGCGGTGCTGGCAATGACATACTAAATGGTGGTGCTGACAATGACACATATTTATTTGATACAGATACCCAACAAGGGTCAGACATAATTTCCATCACAATTGCCTTAAGAACCCACCATAATAGATTCGTTTCTGCCCGAAATGATTCGTTTTGGAATATAAATGGTCAACCTTCTGCAATAGGCGATTGGGAAAAATTCAGAGTTGAAGATGATGGTAATGGAAACATTGCTCTAAGAACCCACCATAATAGATTCGTTTCTGCCAATTTTTGGCCGTCTTGGAATATAGATGGTTTTGCTTCCACAATAGACAATTGGGAAAAATTCAGAGTTGTAGACGCTGGTAATGGAAAAATTGCTCTAAGAACCCACCATAATGGGTACATTTCTGCCCGAAATGATTCGTCTTGGAATATAAATGGTCAACCCTCTGCAATAGGCGATTGGGAAAAATTCACAGTCAGCCAGCAAGATACTAACGACACAGATACACTAGACTTCTCTGCAACTACCACCAAAAGGATCAATCTAGACCTCAGCCGTGCTGGACAACAGCAAATAAATGAGAATCTTTCTCTGACTTTAGGTTTTACTTTAGGTTCACAGACTTACACAAGCATAAAAAATGCCATTGGTGGTAGTTTAGATGACACATTAAAAGGAAATCACTTCAATAACACTCTTAATGGTGGTGCTGGTAAGGACACATTAGATGGTGGTGCTGGTGGTGACACACTAACCGGGGGAACTGAAGCAGATATTTTTGTCTACCGCAACTTAACTAATTCCCTTCTGAATAACTTTGATGTCATTACAGACTTCAATGCTAATGAAGACCAATTTCAAATTTCTACTGTATCTGGGTTCTACTTTTATGATGCGGGTTTTATTACAAAAGGCACTCTCGATGCGTCTTCAATTGATGGAGCATTAAATATAGGTAACTTCCCTTACGGATTTACACCCAATGCTGCTGCCCTATTTAGCCATAGCAGCGATCGCTACTTGGTTATTAATGATGGTACAGCAGGATTTCAAGCAGGTAGTGATGCCATCATTAAACTTGAAAATCTACAGGGAACCCTTCAAGCCAGTAATTTTATAGATCCTAATGGTACTGTTGCTCAAAATTCTGTACCAACGTTACCAGATTTTGGTGGTGGTTTCGATTTAGGTGGTGGTGGAGGTTTTGTTCTTTTACCATTATCTTTTAGTGGTGGTTTAGATACTAATGGTGGCAATGCTACATTCTCTACATTCAATATTCGTCCCCAATCTGTTACTTTTAATCCATCCAGTCAGCTGCTAAATGAAGTCACTGGTACATCAGGGCGTGATACATTAACCGGAACTTCTGGAAACGATCGCATCACCGGCTTACAAGGTGCAGATACACTAACTGGTGGTGAAGGGTATGACCAATTTGTCTTTACTAGTATCCGCGATCGCGGTGATACAATTACAGACTTTGAGATTAACAAAGATAGTATTGTCTTAACGGAACTGCTCAACAGCATAGTTCCAGGAGGCTACAACGGTACAAACGCAATAGCCGATGGCTATGTGAAATTTGTGCAGGGTACTAGCAACAACAACTTCACTGTGCAAATTGATGCTGATGGCTCCACAGGTAATGACATCTTCAGACATTTTCTCACCGTAAACCTGGCTAATACTGGCACTTTAGATAACCCCAGCAACTTTGTATTTTGACGTGAGTTCGACGGTTGGAAAAACCCCTCTCCAAACCTCTCCCCTGCAAGGAGAGAGGCTTTAAAACCTTTATTTTTCGTCGATATGTCATGATCTTTACTCCCCTCTCCGCGTCGGAGAGGGGTTGGGGGAGAGGTCAAAAAAGACTTGTCGAACTCACGTCATATTGGGGTTAAGTCTTCCCAACTAATAACGAATAAGACATTTACTCACCAAGCACTTTCACCAATTTCCAGGAGTTTTATTATGTTGAATACAACTTTTATGGCACGCAGACTTCATCAGGCTATGGTTGTTAGCTTCTTGAGTTTGAGCAGCTTCACCATTGCCTCCCCTACTTTTGCCGCCAGTCTTGATTTCAGCACTTGGGAAACATCAGGTGATGTTTCTCCAACTCTAACTGAAACTAAATTAACAAATGCCTTTGCTGATGGCAGTGATGATGCTGTCAACTACAATCTCTCAGGTAATGACCCAACCGATATTAACTCACTAGAAACTTTCCTAGCTATCAATCCAGGAAACCTTGGTAGTGATGCCACCGAAGGTTCTGCAATTAAAACCGCTTTAAATGTCCTAGCTGGGGATATTTTCAGCTTTGACTATTCCTTATTAACCTATGATACAGTGTCCAGCGATCGCGCCTTTGTCACCATTGGCAATTCAGTTTTCTCACTAAATGGAAGTACCCCTTTTAGCTATACATTTGCCACATCTGGCATCTACGACATTGGCATTGGTGTTATCGATGTGAATGATGTTGTTAACTCATCAATATTGTCATTAACAAATGCTTCCTTGACCAATTCTCAATCAGTCCCCGAACCTGTAACTACCTTTGCTTCTATTTTGGCTGGTGGCGTTGGTCTAATGTTAAAGAGAAAAGATAGCAAAAAAGCTTAACCACATTAGTAGCAAAAAAATGCGGATTGGGTGGACGCAAGAAAGCCCAATCCCATTATTCATGTTGGGTTTTGGGCGTTCTACTCCATAATGTAACAAAATGTAAATAAAGCAAAATCAGTCGATGCCTGCGGCGGGCGTAGCCATCGCATCATGCTAAGGGAACACCAAAAAATAAATTATCCGCAATTGATGGTTGGGTAGGGTGCGTCAGTATGAATAATTTCTGAGTATAGTTAGGTTCTATCGCACTGACGCACCCTACAGTTTGGATATTTTTTTATCTGGAAGTCCCTAAATCAAATCTCGGTGCGATCGCTTTCAGATGTTATGTTCTGATGGTTAGAGTCAAAACTCAAACAAAGCACTTTTTAAAATACGCGTAGACGTAGCCCACCGCAGGTATCGCTTCCTAATTTGTTTCATTTCAAATTCGTTTAATCACTTTACCTTGCATGACATAATCATTAGAAACAATAGGTTAAAATTCATGTAGGAGGTAAGCTATATGTTAAAAACAATTCAAGGAATTTATAAAAACGGCAAAATTGAATTAGCTGAAACACCACAGGGTATTACTGAAAGTTTAGTTTTCGTTACATTCCTAGAAACTAAACCCAGCCAATGGCCAGACATAATTATGCAACATTCTGGTGTAAAAGAAAGTATTATATTTGAATCATATCGAGATGAATTGTTACCGCCAAAGGAAATAGAACTTTAATTATGTATGGGTTATCTACTAGATACTTGCGTAATTAGTGATGTTGTCAAAGGAGAAGAAAACACCCTCAAGCGAATAAAATTAATCTCTCCTACTGAAATTTTTATTTCATCTCTAACAGTTATGGAAGTCAAATATGGATTAGCTATCAACCCACAACGCGCTGTTAAAATCCAACCAATTGTTGAAATATTATTAAGTTCAATTACAATTTTACCTTTTGATGCAAAAGAAGCAGAGCAAGCAGCCCACATCAGAAGCTTTCTTAAATTAGCAGGTTTACCTATTGGTGCTTATGATGTACTTATAGCAGCCACCGCAGTAATCAATAATCACATTGTGGTGACATCTAATGTCCGAGAATTTCAAAGAGTACCTAACTTGCAAATCGAAAATTGGCGTTCAGTGTAAATAGTTGACTCCTTAGAGGTTGTCTCTCAAGAAATGTAAATAGAGAAAAATCAGGCGATGCCTGCGGCGGGCGTAGCCATCGCACCATGCTATGACAAATCAGCGAAATAGAGTGAGATCGCTTCTTTGTGGAGTGACACAACTCAGTAGATGGGCGTAAATAAATATAATATGCTCTGTCATTGCGATCGCACCAGCGTCCCATAGGGAATCAATCACAAAGCCTTTCGGATTGCTACCCTTCGGCTATGGTGTACACACAAGTCTGATAAATCCCAGTCAAAACTTGCTTTATAGCCCTTAAATGTCATTCTGAGTGGAGCTTTGCAAAGGGTAAAGCCTGCGGCATCGTTTAGTAATTATCAATACAGTTTTTTATCTTAAAATGTATTCAAAACAGTTCTATTATTGATGATTACATTTACTAAACTCCTATAAAATTTGCCTGGAATTGTGAACTGAAAATTACCGTTACCAAAACTGTAACCGCCGAGTATTTAAATTGTTATTAATGCAAAATTAAATAGTGAACACAGCATTAACGTCAATATTTGGTAGACAGGTCATAAATTTCGGCACATGAGGTAGTAAAATGATTCGGCAAAAATTCAGTGGTGTGAAAGAAAGCTTCCTGCAAAGACGTTACGCTGTGAGCTTAGGAAGACGTTATGTTCTAGCCGCAGCTAGCGTGGTTTTATTTGGAGTTTTAGGTTGTTCTCAAGTAAATGATAGTACAAGTGCGCTAGCCCAATCCGATTTACCTCAAACAGAGGCATCAGTGCAAAAAAAAACAGTAATTCCCGATACAAAAATCATCTCTGCTAACAATAAGTTTGGCTTCAAATTATTTCAGGAAATCGGGAAACAAGAGAGTAGCACCAAGAATATTTTTGTGTCGCCTACCAGTATCGCGATCGCTCTGTCCATGACCTACAATGGTGCTAGCGGCTCTACTCAACAAGCAATGGCTAAGACTCTGGAGTTACAGGGTATCAATCTACCAGAACTTAACTCTGCTTACGCTTCACTCAACCAGCTGCTAGAAAATCCTGATCAAAATGTGCAACTGAAGATTGCTAACTCATTATGGGCGAATCAAAATGCTAGCCTGCGTCCTGATTTTATTCAGAGAACCCAAGATTTCTATAAAGCCAAAGTCACAACTGTAGACTTTCAGGATGCTGCTACACCTAATACCATTAACAGATGGGTAAAAGATAATACCAATGGCAAAATCGATAGCATTGTTAACAAAATAGAACCAAATCAAATGCTGTTTTTGGTGAATGCCATATATTTTAAAGGGCAATGGAGCGAGAAATTTGATCAAAGTCAAACTAAACCCCAACCCTTTTACATCTCATCAACTCAGCAAAAACCACACCCCATGATGTCCCAAACGGGTGATTATAAATACTACGAAACTGAACAATTCCAGGCTGTGAGTTTGCCTTATGGTCAGGATGGTAAAGTTAGTCTGTACATCTTTTTACCCAAGCAGAACTCTAACCTTAAAGCCTTCTCGCAAAACTTGAATGCTGAAAACTGGGACAAATGGATGTCTCAATTTAGCCAGCGTGAAGGATCAATTAAGTTACCTCGCTTTCAGACAGACTATGATATTACCCTCAACGATGCGCTCAAAGCTTTAGGCATGGGAGAGGCTTTTAGTCAACAGGCTAATTTTTCCGGTATCGGCAAAAATCTAGCTATCAGCCAGGTAAGACATAAAACTTTTGTAGAAGTCAACGAAGAAGGTACAGAAGCTAGTGCAGCCACTTCTGTCGGGATAGTTGCCACATCTTTCAAAGAGCCACAAGTACCATTCAAAATGATTGTTGACCGTCCCTTCTTCACTGCAATTCGCGACAATCAGACAGGGAGCATTTTATTTATGGGTGCGATCGTTGATCCAAAATAAATGATGTAGAGACGGGATTAATCGCGTCTCTACAAGAGTGTTGAGGGTGGAAATTAAGGTAAAGTTGGCTGTTCAGAAACGTTCAAAGCCTTTTTTGTCTCTGCTTTGGGATTCTCTCCTGGCGTGATTGATGTAGTTGTCTCTGTGTGACTTGTACTTTCGTCTGCTTCAGTAATGAAGCTAGTAGGACGCAAAGCAGTTAGAGCAGTCTTAATAATGACAGCCGTAGGTACAGCTACGATTACCCCTAAAAGTCCGCCAATTCTAGCTCCTGTTAACACAGAAATTAATATCCACACAGGATTTAACCCAGTAAAGCTGCCTAAAATCCGTGGTGCAATCAAGTTTTCCAGAATTTGCTGCACAATGACAGCTGCGATTAAAACTCTTACACCCATCGAGAAATCTTGCAACGCCACTAGGGAAGTAGTGAGGGCAATACCTACAGAACCACCAAACGGCACGAGAGCCATAATGCCAATAGTTAGGCCAAATAATAGACCAAAAGGCACTTTCAGCCACAAAAAGGTAGGAATCAGGGCTGAGGCCATACAAGTGGATAAAATTAGCTGGGTAATAAAGAAATTTTGAAAGCTCAGGCGTACTGTTTGGGAAAAAGGGTTACGAAATCTTGTTGGTAGCCATTCCACTAGACTTTCCCAGAGTTCGCCGCCGTGCTGTAAAAGATAGAAAGTTAAAACCATCGTCAAGAGAAAATCTAGCAGGCTGGTGACAGTCACCACAGCCAGATTTAACACTTGCCCCGCGATCGCCTGCAATTGTCCCTTGACGCGATCGTTAATTTGCACTACCAAAGCATCCAGGTTAAGAGGTAAGCCCATCACTTCGGCTTTTTCGTTCAACATCATTAACTGCGATCGCCCAGAATCAATTAATTCGGGAAGGCGAGCCACTAATTGTTGAGCTTGGGTAAGTGCCAAAGGAAACAAAGTTACACCTAAAGCCAAAAGCACCGATAGAGCCAATAAAAAGACTAAAATAGCTACTTGCTCTCGTTTTGCACCGTGATACTCCATCCAGCTAACGGGATAGTTGAGCAGAAATGCTAAAACGGAAGCTCCAACTAAAATAGCTATTAGGGAGTGGAAATAATTAAAAATTGCGGCAAATGCCCAACCATTGAGAACCAGCAATGGGGCGAAGATAGCGATCGCCCCAATTCTCGCTATTGGTGTTAGTGTCTGCCACCAGTTGAATAGCTTGCGTGTCTGCATCTTAAACCGATTGCGGGATAGAACTCAATAAAATTCTGAATCTATAGCTTATTATCTCTAACTACACCACTGTCATTCATCTCTCTAGTTTAGGATTTGACAAAATTATGAAAAATTCGGAATCGAGTGATCATTCTCTGTATCAAGAGAGTAAAGGCTGGGAAATGGGGAGTAGGGAAGATGTGACCCAATCCCTATTCTGTAAACAAGATGCGGAAAATAACAAAATCCAGTTGATTTTATATTTAATTCCCGCGATAGGTTTTTTTCCTTCCCTATGGACGATTTATCGTCGCCAAGGTAACCGGGAACAACTAGCTGTTTGTCGTCTGTCTATTACTCTGGCATTTACCTGGCTGTTAGGCTATGCCTTATTAGCCACCGGCGCAGCAACTTCCGATTTTTTAGCTCTACGTTTACTAATCCTCAATAGTTTTTGTACATCTGGTTATTTTCTGGTGAGTATCTGGCTGATTTTCAGAATTATTCAAGGTAAGTCTCACCGCTTACCAGGGTTAAGCCATTTGGCACAAAAATTGTTGGATTAGGTGACAGGGGACAGGGAAAACTAATTTATCTACAAGGGGCGTGAGCGAAAACCAGTCTGGCTTTAGACCTTTACATTTTTTATCAAAAGAAACAGTGTCTCTAGAGATATTTCTCACCATCAATCAAATAGAAAGCCCAAACTAAGTAAAACCACACAAATTTCAAAATTCCACACATATAAATAGTATCTAATTCCCAATCCCCAATCCCCAGTCCCTAGTCCCCAAGAGTTTTTCATGTTGAATTGTGAATTGACTTGTCCCCAATTTCCAGAAAATTTTCTGTCCACATCTAGTCAAACTCACTGAATTGTTGTCATACTTCAAGAAAATATGGAGAGATTTGCCACAACTAACAAAAAATCCTGCTATAAGTGTTGTGGTTGAAACTGTATTTATAGATCAGCATGGTTTATTAAAAGTTAGCTATTATGGGTTGATTTATCTGCATTAATTGTTAGTTGGCAAATTTACCTAATTTAATCAGTTAAGTGTGAGGCAGTCTGTGACCAGTCAAAGAACTTCGACCGAAGGAAACCAATCAGCAAAAACCCCTAAGTCCAGGGGGAAAAATGCCAAGTCTGGGCGTTGGCTATGGTTCTGGGTGGGGATGAGTGGTATTGCTATGGTATCGGCAACAGCAGGGGCGTTGTTGGCAGTGTCTTTAAGTGGTACACAGTTACAACAAGCAGAACTTAGTCCCCAAGAAGAAGCTGTCTTTGATGGCGATCGCATTGCTGGTAATGGGTTGCGTTTCTCAGAATTAACTCGTCCCGTAAATCTTCTTGTTATGGGCATGAGTGTACTACCGCCAGATGTCCGGAATCCTCCGGCTGAAACCCAAAATCTCCGACACTTACCGCAAATCAATTCCTTCGATGGTCTTGCGGATGTCATGCTTTTGGTTCAATTTCAACCAGAAAAGAAAAAAATAGCGATCCTGTCTATCCCCAGGGATACCCGCACCCAAATACAAGGGTATGGGACAAGAAAAATTAATGCTGCCAATATCGAAGGTGGGCCGGCTTTAACTGCTAAAACAGTTAGCAATGTTTTGGGAGGTGCAGGAATTGATCGCTACATCCGCATTAATGTTTTAGGGGTGGGTAAACTAATCGATGCTTTGGGTGGAGTCACAGTCTTCATCCCCAAAGATATGAAGTATCAAGATGATTCCCAACATCTATATATTAATTTAAAGGCAGGTAAACAGCATCTCAACGGCGATCAAGCACTACAATTACTTCGGTTTCGCCACGATGCACTGGGAGATATTGGCCGCATTCAACGCCAGCAAATGGTAATTCGCGCATTGATTGACCAGAGTCTCAACCCAGCTACAGTGACTCAATTACCAAAAATTCTCAACGTTGTCAAAGATAACATTGACACTAATTTAACCGTTGAAGAATTAGTGGCACTATTGGGCTTTGGAGTCCGCACCAATCGGGCTAATATGCAAATGTTTATGTTGCCTGGTCGCTTTAGCGAAAATGGTGAGTATGATGCTAGCTACTGGATACCGAGTAAAAGAGGTATTGCCAACCTGATGTCTCAGCACTTTGGCTTAGAATCATTCTCGGAACGCCAAATTACTAAGCCGGGCGCATTAAAGGTTGCAATACAAGATAGCACAGGCAGCGATCGCTCTCAACTCCGTCCTTTGATCAAAACTTTGGAAGAAGCTGGATATCGCAATATCTATATATATAAAGCTTGGTCTGAACCTTTGGAAGTGACTAATATTATTGCTCAACAGGGCGATGGCGATAGTGCAGAATCAATTCGCAATACTTTAGGTTTTGGAGAAGTCCGCGTAGAAAGTACCGGCAGTCTCGATTCCGATATTAGTATCCAGATAGGTAGAGATTGGTTGGAAAAAAAAGATTTGTTAGAGAATTCCAGTAATTTTTGATAAGTCAATCAATTTTGGATTTTGGATTTTGGATTAGTTTGAGTCAAAGCCCCGTCTTTTGTGAAGTAGGGGTGGGTTTACCCGAATGATCGTGAATAATTGAGGATATCTGTGAACCCGCTCCTACTAAAATCAAAAATTGGTTGACTTTGGCGTAGCGGTACTAGGATGTTGACGCTCAAAGCAAAAGAGACGCGAAATTTCGCGTCTCTAAAAATTTTATTCCTATTACTTCTTACTCATTACTCATTTAAATGCGTGCTAAAACTGGTTGATTTTGTACTGCACTAACAGTGTTAGATTCAGCATCCGTGCAGTAAATTTCACAGGAATTATTCGGACTTTCAATGAGTTTTATCTTGTGTAGCTTTGCACCTAGGTTTTGTACAGGCGATCGCAGTAAATTACTAATATACAGAGCGATATTTTCAGCAGTTGGTACAACCTCTGCAAAGTAAGGAATATCTTTGTTTAAAAAGCTGTGGTCAAATGCTTCTAGCACATGATCATCTATCGCCTGATTCAAAGCACCTAAATCGGCAATCATCCCAGTACGCTGATCAATTTCACCTTTAACAGTTACTTCCAAGTGGTAGTTGTGTCCGTGTCCGTGGGGACGGGCGCATTTACCATAAATCTCAGCATTATCTTCATCACTGAGTTGAGGATGTGCTAGCCGATGGGCTGCACTAAAGTGAGTGCTAATAGTGAGGTAAGCTTCCATTCCGTTTCCTATGTAATCTGCCCAAAGTTCAGGATGTTCAAACAACTGTATGCGGACTAGTGGTAAATGGGGTGCTAGTCGCTGCCAAATTACCCGTGCGATATTCTCCGTCGTGGGCAAAGTTTGCTGAAATTCTGCCCAGACATCGTTGAGATAGGAAAAGTCCAATTGGCTGGTAACTTCGCTTTTAATTACGTGTTTCACGTCAGACAAGTTCAACACCATGCCATATTCATCTAGTTCTCCAGCCATAGAGACAAATAAGACATAGTTGTGTCCATGTCCGGGAAATTTAGAGCAAGCACCAAATTTCTCAATATTTTCGGCTGGACTCAATTCTGGCAACCAATAGCGATGGCTTGCCGAAAACTGAGCGCGGCGATTTACAATACATTGCATGAGTACACTGGGAGCAGAATTTAAAATTTCTTAACGTTTCTCTGTTCCCAGCATAAACTAATTCAGCCGTTTCGCGGAGTCAAAAGTTCATAGTCCATAGCCTCAAGAAACTAATGCTAACGATTGATCATTCAACAGATGCTTGCGCTTCACAATGCAATCTTGTGGCAATACGAAATAGTTCTTGACCTGTGTGTAGATAACGCTCATCATAGTTCAAGGGAAAGTAAGCCAATTCTTCTAGTCCATCTCCGACTTGACTAAGGCTGTAATAGAGATGAGCTGCGCTTCTAGCTAGACTGGGAGGATTAGGTAAGGAACGAAAAGTAATTTGGGCTTGTTTAAGGTCGGACTTACAGCGTTGTAAGTATTCCTGAAATTCGTCTAATAATTCATCATCAAAGGGATCGGCAGCTAGTTCTTCAATTTGCTCTTCTAGAGAATTGAGAATGCTGCATAATAAACGATTAACTGGTTGATATACTAGGCGCAGCCATTCCTCAACTTGCTCATCAGCGTCTTTTCCTGATTTGCGTTTGGTTTGGTAATGTTTTTGCGCTGATGCTGTACGCTGTAGGCGATCGCTATTTAATTTTAGATCCTCACCCCGCAGTTGCTGGTCATAATTGAGGCGACTTTGACTGTCACCTAATACTTCATACGCTGCGTTAATCCGGATAATTTGCTCATGGTTAGCTGTGTCCTGATTACTATCAGGATGAAATAATTTCACCAAGCGGCGGTAGGCTTGCTTAATCTCCGCTTGGCTAGCACTGAAACTCACTTTGAGAGTTTTGTAGTGGTTGGAATCTTGTTTAAAATCGACCATTCATTCACTTGATTGTTAGCTGACGCTAGTGGCTACCTTAGCTTCTAGGTCTTGGAATAACGGCGTACTCAAATATCTTTCGCCAAAACTGGGCTGAATCATCACGATTAAGCGTCCCGCGTTTTCTGGGCGTTGGGCAACACGAACAGCAGCGCATAAAGCTGCACCACTAGAAATTCCAGATAATAACCCTTCTTCTCTAGCTAAACGTCGGCTGTAAGCGATCGCTTCTTCATCACTGACTGTAATCACTTCATCAATTAAGTCTACCTTGAGTACCTGGGGAATAAACCCTGCCCCAATACCTTGGATTTTATGGGGGCCTGGTTTACCGCCTGATAAAACTGGGCTGTTGGTTGGTTCAACTGCGATCGCTTGAAAGCTGGGTTTACGGCTTTTCAGCACTTCCGCTACACCTGTGATCGTACCACCTGTACCTACCCCTGCCACAATCATATCTACTTGTCCATCGGTGTCTTGCCAAATTTCTTCGGCGGTAGTTTCTCGATGTATTTTCACGTTAGCTGGGTTGCGGAACTGTTGCAACATATAAGCATGGGGCGTAGTATTAACTATCTCCTGGGCGCGGCGAATTGCCCCACTCATTCCTTCCATCCCTGGGGTGAGTTCCAATTCCGCACCGAAAGCCCGCAACATTGCCCGCCGTTCACCACTCATAGTTTCCGGCATGGTTAAGATTAATCGATAACCCTTAGCAGCAGCTGCCATTGCTAGAGCAATACCTGTATTTCCCGATGTGGGTTCTACCAATACTGTCTTTCCAGGAGCAATTAACCTTTCCTCTTCGGCATCATTAATCATACTCACGCCAATTCTGTCTTTTACCGATGATGAGGGGTTCATACTTTCCAGTTTGACTAAAATTTGCGCCACACATCCCTCAGCTTGGGGAATACGATTTAGCTGCACTAAAGGCGTCCGACCAATCAATTCTGTAATGTTATTAGCAATCTGCATACTCTTTCCTTATCCATTATTTATTAATCATTTATCCATAATCTCAGTATTCATAGTCTAGAGTCTACAGCTTTCTCTTTGATTGACTCATGACCAATGACTATGGACTAAATGTAGTACATAATATCCAACTGCCGCCGAGAATCTCTTGTTTCGCACAGATCCTGAAGGGAGTAGTTCTTTAACACAGAGTTAGCCGCTTGACAAGCTTCTTGCCAAATTTCTTCTATGACTGCATTGTCTAAAGTTTTAGAGTTGCCGTTATTTTCACTAGTCCTCACATCTAACCCTTCCAAACATTCTAATATTTCAAAGAGGGTGATTTTGCGAGGTTCTCTCGCTAAAAAATAGCCCCCTTTTGACCCACGTTGGCTTTTGAGTATGCCTCCACGCCTTAAGGTTGCCAATAACTGCTCCAAATAGCGATCGGGTATTTTTTGCTGGGCGGCGATTTGTCGAATTTGCATTGGTTCGCCGCTTTCGTAATGAGTTGCCATCTCTAATAAGGCAAGAATTGCGTATTCTGATTTACACGATAGTTCCACAAGCAAAATAGTAAGTGATGAATGAAATTATGAGAAAGTTAAGGCTGATCCCTCAACTTTCTTTAGTATACTCCGGTTCAACACTAGGGTTTCTGCCTTATGGTAATTAGTAATTAATGCTGAGTTGCTGTTAAAGATAGTAAGTGCAGATAACGTTAACTCAGTCAAATAAAAAACCCCGCTTCGTAGCGGGGATAAATTCAGTTTAAAGCGTTTAAGATTTGGAACAATCTAGAAGGTGAAAGTAGTTCTTAGAGTACCAATAATCGCATCATCATTATTGCCATTTTGATTAACATTGGTCAACCAGATGACACCAGGAGTGATAGAGATATTATCAGAAACACGGTACTTATAGAAACCTTCAACTTGGTAAGGTACTTCGTTAGTACCAGGATTTAGTCTGCCTAGTGAATAGGGTTGCGCGCCAGCGAAAATACCCAGAACGTTACCTTGCTTACCAAAGTCAGGTAACGCTACACCAACACCGTAGCTCCAAACTTCTTTGTCGTTATTTGCACCAGAGGCTGTGACATCAGTATAAGAAACGAAGCCGCTTACTGACAATTTATCACTAGGTCTGAAGGCTGCAGATAAACCATAGGAGTTGCTGGAAGCTGGGTCATTCAAAGTGTTAGCTTGTGGAGTCCCTACTAAAGCCAGGTTGTCTTCATTTGCGAAGAGCTGACTTCCTGCACCGGTGTAACCATGAACGTAGGTGGCAGCTAAAGCTATGCGATCGCCTACACTAAAGTTCAACTGACCTAATGCAGCATAGTTACCGTTGAAGATACCTGAACCAGTACCAGGATTGTTAGGCTCAGAACCTAAATAACCTACAGTTAGAGAACTTGGTCTAAGGATACCGCCACCTCTACCAAAGGGCAGATTGACTGCTATACCAGCACCACCGCCAATCCGATAGATGGGGCTTTCAGAAGAGAAGCTAGATAACGCACCGTTACCACCATCTGTTTTGTCAAAGAAGTAGGGGTTGTTAACAGCAGCATAATGGCTGTGTCGTCCACCAGCAGCTGCCAAGTAGACTTGAGCTGGGCCTACGGGTGCTTCATAGGTCAGTCTGTCTATTTCAACATTGTTGCCAGCAGTGCTACCAACTTGGAATGTTTGTAAACCTTCGCCACCAGTAGTAGGCGTACCAGTGTTGTCTACAAATCTGTTGGCATTACCAGACGCTAAACGAGTAGTTAATAGGTCTCTACCTGTGAAGCTGGTGTTTAGGCTTAGGCGTACTCTGTTTTGGAAGACGGTGTTATTGGCATCGCCAATGTTATCACCAAACACATCGGTCACTGCAAAAATAGCTTCACCGGCTAGTTTGGTGGTGGTGGAGAATTGGTTGGCTTCCAATTCCGCAGTCCGTGCTTCTAAAGCGTCTACACGACCACGCAAGGTTGCTAGTTCAGCAGAAAATTCTTCTTGCAGGCGTTGTAGGGTAGCTAAATCTTCTTTTGTTACTAAGTCAGCTGTTGCTGTAGCAATCAGTTCGTTAACCCGATCTAAACAGGCGTTCAAACCTGCTGCAAATTCATAACGGGTTAAAGCTCTGTTACCACGATAAGTGCCGTTGGGATAACCAGCGATACAACCGTAACGCTCAACCAAGGACTGCAATGCTTGGAATGCCCAATCGGTTGGTTGTACGTCGGAAAACTGAGAAACTGATGTAACTTGAGACTGAGAATTGTTAGCTCTGCCTTCGTTACTATAGAGATTAACTTGGTTTATTACTTTTGTATCTTCAGATGTTGGGGCTGCCTGCGCCACAATTACTGGTTCTTGAGCGACTTCAGACAGCTTGGTTTCTGTTGTTGCTACTTCAGTTGTTGGTACTACAGTTGTTCGGACTTCTGTATTTGTACTGGGGGCTGCGATCGCTGTCGAAGAAACTAACAGGGTTGCTCCTAATACCGCAGGGCTAACCACTAGAGATTTCCACAATAAATTAGACATCTTTACTTTTCTCCTCACACCTTGTATAGATAATTGTTTTCGCTGCACTTACATTCTCAAAAACGGACATCTTATTGAAATCTGTCGATGAGGCATAGTTGCCACTACCACAATTTTAGTTTTTGCAAAGTTAATAACTGATTAACTTAAGCGAAAACATAGCTATATAGCTTATTATTATAGATTATTTCAGCTATATGGCAAGAGATAGGCGATCAGCTCATTAACTGTCACACTACATCACCCATATAAAAAAGAGAGAGTAAGGTTTTAAAAGTTCCCTACTCTCCGCAGATGTTTAGGTTGCCTGAGCCTTAAACTAGCTTGCATAATATCTTTTAATTAATCCGAGAAATTACTTCTGCCAAATCAAAATCGTTTTGGGTTAAGCCACCTGCATCATGAGTTGTTAATGTGATTTTCACTTTGTTATAAGATATTTCTATATCTGGATGATGTCCGGCTGATTCCGCAGGTTCTACCAGCTTATTGACAAATGCGATCGCTGCAACAAAGTCTTTAAATTTGCGGGTAGTTTGCAACTTAGAATCTGCCACAGTCCAACCTAAAAGGCTGCTAGCTTGTGTTTGAATTTCTGCTTCCGTTAGTAGTTGCGCCATCACAAAAACCCCTACTATTTATATCCTTGCTATATCTGCTTATGCAAGACATTCACCTACTGTAGGCGGAACGCCATCGCCACTCAAATCTCCGACGACAACTATCAATAACTCTTAGAATACCTATAAAAAACTATCCGCTCTGATGTTAGATCAGTTGATCTATATCAGAGCGGTGTAGCGGGTCTTCAGGTTGCAACCAGACTGCCGGAAGGAACTCCGTGCTTTAGCCTAGCTACTAGTAGCTTACTTAGTCTGACTAGCAGACTAAGGCTAACTTTTAGAGAACAGCCCCGGCACACAGCCGGCTAACTGCAACCTGATGACCCATGGGTTTACTACTTTCTATCATGGGCATCACCTCCTTATTGCCTAATCGGTCTAATTCTCAAAAAAGCAGAGAGTAAATCTCTGGGCGTTAACCTTCGATTACTATAGCATATCAATTCAGAGTCGCTCACCATTGATCAAAAAAACCTCCGCATTTTAGCGGAGGTTATGAAAATTCAAACAAAAGATGTATGTTAATTCACCAGGATTAGAGTGCGTTACCGCGA
>NZ_JAYGGZ010000017.1:0-30552 GCF_034931465.1 Anabaena sp. UHCC 0399
ACCAATACGGGGACTAAAGGCTTCATCTTGTTGAGAAGAAGTTGTTTCACCTTGAGCATTTTCGGATTTTTGGTTGACAATATCAAATCTACCACCTAGAACCAATTTAAAGTTTTCTGAGAGGGAAATTTGGTCTTGCAAATAGATACCTAAACCCTCGGAAATAAAAGGTTCATTAGGAAATTCGTCAAGTTCTGCGCCAAGACTATCGCGGCGATAAATGGGATTAAAAATGTCTAGGGGAGCAAGTTCTCTTTCAAAGACCCTGCCTTCGTTATAAGAAATATCTCTTGAAAGGTCAATCCCAAATAAAATTTTGTGTTCAATACTACCTGTTTTGAAATTGCCGACAATATTCGTATCTAAGTTGTAGGCTTGTTGGGCGAATTTAGCAACAACTAAACCTCTTTCTAGTGTGCGGTTATCATCTAATAGTGCAGAGGGAAACAAAGAATTTTGTGCGACACTTAAATAGGAAAAGATAAAGTTATTACGTAACTGCCAATCTTCGTTAAACCGATGCTCAAAATTGTAGCCAATGCGTAGAGATTGACGGTTGTTTTTATCAATTTCATCAAAAGGCTCGCCAATAAAACGATTACGGGGGATTTTACCGTTGGGGTTAGGTAAGACTGTACCCACAGCAGGTAAACCCCGGTCATTAGGTTGTTTTTGGTCTGAATACTCAGCCTCTAAAGTTAATTGAGTGTTCTTACCCATTAGCCAAGTTAAGCTAGGAGCAATAAGGAAACGCTCTCTTTCAAAAAAATCAACAAATGTGTCTGTTGTCGATACAGATGCGTTTAACCGATATAGTAAAGTTTTGTCATTATTTAATGGCCCGGTAAAATCTATAGAACCGCCATAGGTGTCAAAACTACCAATAGTTCCCTCAAAGGAATAAGAAGGAGTGCTTTGGGGTTTTTTCGTGACGATATTAATCGTACCTCCAGCACCCCCTTGTCCAAATAGAACTGATGCTGGCCCCCGCAAAACTTCTATCTGTTCTATATTTTCAGTATTCACATTACTTGTGATATTAGTATCGTCCCTTAGTCCGTTACGGATGATATTACGGTTACTAAAACCACGAATGGTAAATCCTTCAAAAACTGAACGTTCTGAGTTATCGGCTATAACACCTGGTGCATTTTTCAAAGCTTCGTTCAAACGCCTCACTTGCTGGTCTTGCAGGACTTGTTGAGGTATTACCTGAATTGCTTGGGGTACATCACGCAGAGGCGCATCTGTTTTTGTGGCGGTGCTGGCTGTAGGTATGCGATAACTATCCCGTTCACCTGTGACAGTCAACTCAATTGGTTCATTACTTTCGGCTGTTGGTTGTTCTGGTGGTGTTTCACTCGTCGGCTGTTCTGGTGGCTGTGTTTCTGAAGCCACAGGTGCAAGTGTAAAAATTAAACCTTCATCACTATCAAATAACTCTGCTGTGGGTAAACCCGCCTCACCTGTTACCGTTACCCGCACAGTATTAGCATCAGCTTGAGTGACACTTACAGATACAATCCCGCTTACTGGATTAGCAATGCTAAATTCTTTACCTTCAGACAATGCTAAGACTGCATTAGGAACATCTGCAATATAATTATTCTCTGCACTTTTAATGACAGGACGAAGTGCTTCTGGTGTAGCACTTTCTAAAATGACTTCAATACCCTTTTCTGTATTATTGACTTTTACGCCTGTCACTTGCACAGGTGCAACATCATTTTGTTGTGCCAGTAGTAACTTTGCTGTACTGCTAGAATAGTGTGGTTTAGTTTCCGCAACAGCTGGTTGTACAAGCAATGAGACAAATGCCAACACAATCCCGGCTGAGATAATTTCTTTAGATGGTCGAGACTCCATACCCCTCACTCCACAAAGTCAAACTCAATATTGCAAGTAATTTGCAACTGTCTGTGGAAAGAGTTTATGTAATTTATGAGGTGTAAGTCTATATAGTAGACGGAGAGTTTTAGACCATAGCGGGAGAGTGTGATTAATTTTTGACATTGACCCGCAAGTAAGCAGCAAATATATTGCAACAAGTTGTAAGTCAAAGATAGTGCGGGTTAAACGGCGATGGGCTACGCCCCAGCTTTTCTGCGGTTCTCTATGGGTACGGCGAGGCGATCGCAATACATTTTATACATTTAACTTCGCCTGTGTCGTCTTTACCACTAGGTTAGGCTTTTTGAAAGTAAAAGTGAGGGCAGTTGTTCTAATACCAGAGAATTAGCAATAGGTGCGCCAATTACGTCACCCCAGAGGGTGTAGTCTACAAAGTAAACTCGTTCTTCTTTCCATGCTCTGGAATTGTGCAATATGGCTGTCAGCAAAACCCAGCCAAGATATTTATATAACAAAGCGATGATGTCTCGAAACTTAGTAGGCAATTTATCTAAATGAGCAAATATCAAACTTTTAAATAAAGTATATTCAATATGAATATCTAATTTTAAAACCCTTTCTTGTGCTTTCCATTCCTTCCAACAAGCTTCGCCAGTATCTAGTTCTAATGTGATAAAATTTTGTCCTCTTTTTAAATCCATACTAGGATAATGACCCAAAAGATTAAAACCTAATTCTAAATAAGTAGAAGGTTGAGTTGGGCAAATTTCGACAACTAAGTTTTCTTGCAACTTATAATCATCTATTAAAAGAGAAATTCCGGGACGCAAGTGAAACCAACGTCTACAACCATAACTTATCCCCTTGGTCTTAGGGAATTTTCATTTTTCTCTTTAATTAAAAAATTGACTAAATCATCAATGATTGCATGAATAGCCTTTGAACCCAAATGTAAAACTTTACTCATTCTGCACCCGTATACGCCCATATCTCAAACTTAGCTTCAGATGATAACTCTGTTGTCAACGAACCGTAATGTTCAACACAAAACTCTTCAAACTCGCTCATTACATGATGAAATATTTCATCCGACACCAGCCAACATAAACCGTATGCCCGTGATTTGAAAAAACTGAGGAGTTCTTCAACAGTGTTGCTTACCGTCCACTCTTTGGCAATCACATACTTTGACTGATAACCTTTGCTGTGAAAATAGTCTTCTAGGTTGATTTCTTCAATTACTTTATTGACACGCTTCGGTACTTCTTTCACTTCGTATTTAGCTAAAATAGCTCTTAAATAACGCTCAAATTTCATGCGGGCAGGTGGGGTAATCCATTGAGCATTGAGATAGAAACCTTGTGGTTTCAAGACGCGATGAATCTCATCTAAAAACATTTTTTTATTGGAAATGCCGTGAACCATGTGAACGGTTAACACAACATCAAAACTCTTATCTGTAAAAGGTAGTTGTGAAGCATCTGCATGAATCAAGTTCAGATTTTGAGGAATTTTGTGCAGTTTTTGTCTTAATTGGTCAAGCATTGCTTGAGAAACATCAATTCCAGTTACAGAATAACCGCGTCTGACGAAAGGAAGAACATTTAAGCCCGTACCAATACCAGGTTCTAAAAAAGATGTCTCATCTGTTGCATCTACTAATTCAAGAATAAAATCTGCAACTTCCTCAGCGACGGATTCTGTTAACCAACGGGTTTGGTCGTAAAGGTGAGCAATGTTGTCGTAATAGGTAGACTTGATCATTTTGCTGAACTTTATACAGTAATTTAAATGATATTATTAATTTTTGTCTCATTTAACACTTTTCTAAAGATCGACCTAACCGACAATCTTGGGGAGTGATACCAAACTTGCGTTTAAAGGCGGCGGCGAAGTGGCTTTGATTAGCATAACCAACTGTGTTGACTACAGTTCTCACGTTCTGCTTTTGTTCCTGTAGCAACTTTCGCGCTATTTCTAGGCGATAGTCGCGCAAATATCCAAATACTGTAGTACCGAATATTTCACGAAAACCGTACTTGAGTTTGTTGTCATTAATGCCGACTTTTTTCGCTAAGTCGATTAATGACGGTGGATGATCATAGTTTTTGGTTATAATATGCTTGGCATGATAAATTTTCTCAACATCACTAGCTTTGAGATTAATGAGAGGTTGTTTATCTCCCTCACTCTCTATCAGTTGAGCAAACTGCAAAGCTAGCAATTCTAATACCTTGCCTTCCAGATACATTTTTTGTATTATCCCTTGATAGGGTACATTGAGCATTTGCTGTAATGCTGTCTGCATGGGTAGGCTAATCTTACCGACTTGGCGGTGAAATAGCGATGGAAAGTCACTTTCTAAAAAAGGCTGTAACTGTTTTGGTAGATGCTCTAGTCCATCGATGAAGGATTTAAAGAAGTCTAGGTCTATACAAATTTTAATTAAATAGATGCGATCGCCTGCAAAATATTGTTCTACTTCTTCAATATCT
Source organism: Anabaena sp. UHCC 0399 (assembly GCF_034931465.1). NCBI lineage: Bacteria > Bacillati > Cyanobacteriota > Cyanophyceae > Nostocales > Nostocaceae > Anabaena > Anabaena sp. UHCC 0399. The sequence goes on from NZ_JAYGGZ010000017.1 coordinate 4,347, forward strand.
GGTAAGTAGAATAGGTAATTATTTCCTACTGTTTCTTGATAATTTTCTCTAACTCCTGGAATCCCTGGACAAATTACATTATGATTACCTGATAAATAAAATTTAGCTGTTAGTATGTAAGCACCAGAGTGATTAACTATACTATTAACTTGCTGGTAGTAATAATCATCAAAAATTTCTAGAACTAATCCTGGGCGAAATTCAACTACTTGGGAATAAGTATCACATAAGCTGTGGCGGAATCTCTGAATTTGGTCAAATCCTTTAGTATTATAGGATACCTCTAGATTTTCTAAAGTTTCCTGTTCAATTTGATTGATTTGCTCTTCCGTCAGGATATTTGTCATGCTTTAACGGCAATTTTGTGAACAAATTGCGAAGTATTCTTAACTAGAAAAAGTATTAATGCTTAATTTACAACAATCATGAGTATATTTGCAATAAGGAATTTATAGCATTAATCCTTGAGCTTGTCATACCAGGTGCTGCTTTGGGTATAAATAGTTTGCAAATGCAAACTCTCTTTAAAAATCCCTTGGCGATGCCTTTTGTGTTATGAATTAGTTCTGGTGCAAGTTTAGGTGTAGCGTTGGTAGTATTAACTGCAAGTATGACTACACCAGTGTTATTAAATTCTGATGAAATTTTACTAATGCACTACTTTAGCTTGTCAGTCCACTACGGGGAATCTGAGAATAGTAAGTAAGTCGGTGTGAATAAACCTAACTATGTTAAGTAATATAAAGTTATTGTGATCGAGTTCGTAGTAAGAACTTTAGTCCTACAATAAGGACTAAAGTCCTTACTACAAACCTTTAATTATTTACGCCGTTTTACTTAATAATGATATTTGTGATTTAAGGGATTCGATAAAATGACTAATTCACATTTCCTTAATCAAGTTTTATTAACATTTAGAGAAAATTTTGGAGAACATAGAAAAGATTTGTCCGCAGTCAGATTAACTCAAGACAAGTATTTATGGTTCGGTTCAGATGAAACATCAACAATTGAGCGATTATCTTTAGTTGATCAGGATAAATTTGCCGAACATCAACAATTTCGCGTGACAGAGTTTATGTCTTTACCTGCACCGGAAGATGAAGAAATTGATATTGAAGGTTTAGCCTGTGATGATTATTATTTATGGTTTGTAGGTTCACACAGCTATAAACGTAAAAATACTAAACCCGATAATACTGATAAGAAAAATATTTCTAGGTTAGCGAAGATCGAATCTGAACTCAACCGCTATATGTTAGGAAGAATCCCTTTAGTAGATGGACAATTACTCAAGTCTTGTCAACATCCAGAAAATCCTAATGTGCAGTTAAAGGCGGCTAAATTAGAGTTAACTAAATACAGTAATGTATTGATGGTGGCTTTAGCTGATGATCCGCATTTAGGTTTTTTTGTGAAAGCGGCTATTCCGGGAAAAGATAATGGTTTTGATATCGAAGGTTTAGCTGTCAATAAAAACAGGATTTTTTTAGGATTGCGTGGCCCTGTATTGAGGGGTTGGGCGATAATTTTGGAAATTGAGTTAGAAAGTTCTCAATCTGGCTTATTAAAATTACGCAAAATTGGTGCAGATAAAAAAGAATACAAAAAGCATTTTATCTGGTTGAATGGTTTAGGAATTAGAGATTTATGTTGGGATGGCGAAGACTTGTTAATTTTAGCCGGGCCGACTATGGATTTAGATGGAGTTGTACAAGTTTATCGGTTGAAAAATGGTGTGAATTTACCAGAAAATACTCTGCATAATCCCGATTTTGTCCAAGAAATTCCGCATGGCGATCGCAATAATCGTGCGGAAGGTATTACCATATTTTCAGATATCGCTGGTGTGTCTTCCCTGCTAGTAGTTTATGATTCTCCAGCCCCAGATAGACTAGTAGATGAGAGTAGTGTCCTAGCAGACGTATTCAGACTTGGTTAGAGATTGGTTGAGATAGCCTGGACTGGACACGTGGGAATACACTGCTCACAGACAATACAACGCGATCGCGTAAACGTTAGTTTATAGGTTTCTGGATGCAGACTCAAGGCTTCTGTGGGACAAACCCCAGTACACAAGCCACAGTGAACACACGCATCCTCATCAACAGCTATTTCCCCCAAGGTAGAAGAAACACTGATATGTCGCGATCGCATCCACTCTATAGCTGCATCTAATTGATCAATATCTCCCGATAGTTCTACAACTAGTTTACCAATTTGATTGGGCGCAACTTGGGCGCGGATAATATTGGCAGCAACATTAAACTCTTTCGCCAGTACATAAGTCACCGGCATTTGTATTGCACGTTTAGGGAAGGTGAGGGTAACTCGTTTTTTCACAGATTTAGCAGAGGCTTTTTATTAATGATAGTGGTGAGTAATGAGTAATGAGTGCTGAGTGCTGAGTAATGAGTAATGAGTGATGTTAGCGGTAGCGCGGCGTTTAGCCGGTGTTGAGTTGGCGTTTCCTCATCTTTGCTCCCCTACACCCGGCCTGTTTTACTCGGTTAAACTAAAAGAGAAATTAGTTAATAAGTTTTAATAAATTTTTATGACAAGTAATTCACCTGCAAAGCCGGAAACTACTGCTGGGACAAGATTGAGAAACTTTTTGATCGCTATAGTAGCGATCGCTCTCAGCGTTGCTTTATTCTTGGGATTACGAACTGAGACAAATTCTGCTTCTTTAGCCAACTTAGAGTCAGCATCTATACCCTTAGAAGTTGCTACCACTAACGGTAAGCCTTCTATTATAGAGTTTTACGCTAATTGGTGTACTGTCTGTCAAAAAATGGCCCCTGCGATCGCTGAACTAGAACAGCAGTATACTGACAAGGTGAATTTTGTCATGCTGAACGTAGATAATACTAAGTGGTTGCCAGAGATGCTGAAATATCGAGTAGATGGTATTCCCCACTTTGTATTTCTAAATAATACTGGGGAAAGTGTAGCTCAGGCGATCGGTGATCAACCACAAACAGTCATGGCCAGCAACCTAGAGGCTTTGGTGACAGGTTCTTCCTTACCTTATGCTCAAGCTAGCGGTAAAGTATCCCAATTCTCAGCACCAGTTACAACCACTAGCCAAGATGATCCGCGCAGTCATGGGATTCAGGTAGTTAATTAGGAGTGTAGGAGACAAAGGGGACAAGGTAGAGAGTTTCCCCAGTCCCCAGTCTTTCAATTTTGGATTTGCAATGAGTGGATTTTAGATTATTCAATCCAAAATCTAAAATCCGTCTTGAAAAGTTTCCTACGGCGGGAAACCCGCCTACAGAACTTTCCGCAAAATCTAAAATTCCTAGTCCCCAGTCCCTATTCACCAATTGTCTTTAACTTTTTCTTCATAAAAAAGCCTTGAAATCTGCGCCAGTTTGCTTTTACAACTTTCCATTGTTGTAGGGTATGTAGAATAACCAAAGCCAAAAATGTATAGGCTATCCAAAAATGAATGTTCCTACCTAAGTCTACTAAACTAGAGTTTTGTGGAAAAATATCGGGTAACGTCAACCCAAAAAAGGGGACGTTATTACTTCGATAAGAATTAGAAAAGAAGAACCCACTGACTGGAACTGCAAACATCAATAGATAAAGCAAAGTGTGCAGTGCAAATTTCCGTGTCCATTCAGGCGTAAACTTTGGCAAATTCTTAGTATATTTTCGCCACCATACCCGCAGCAAAACTAAAATCCGCCAAGTCAACAAAGCGACTACCAATGCTCCCATTGATTTGTGAAAATCATATAATTCTGATCTTAGGGGAGTTTCACGGGATAGACGCGCCATAGCTGAACCAGTGGTAAATAAAACTAGATAACAGGCGGCCATTATCCAATGTACAGACATGAGTTGCTTGAACGCAGAGTTAACTCTAGCTTTCCTAAATACTGGCGTTAAATCCATACAAACACACCTGATTTTGGCATGGGTTCATTTTGAAATTTTATTGAGCGTTAGCAGTCATCTATGAATCAATGTGTTAAAAAATAGTGCCACAATTGTGACGTTAATAGCATTTTCAATTGTTCCCTTCTGACTCTGAATATTCCTCTGTGTTCTGCAAGTAATTTTTAGCAAATAAAGATTATTCACTTCGCTAATAATTCTACGCGCAAGGAAAAATCAAACCAGGCATGAGTGCTATACCTTATCTTGCTGATAAGTTTCTAAAACACCACTACGCATGATTAATGGTGGCCATATCAACAGAAAAAAGCCCATCCATATCAACACAGGTATGGAAATAATAACTGTCAGCCAAATAATTTTAAAAAGTAACCAGCTACCACTAATAATAGTGATGCCAGTGAGTAAGATTGACCAAGGTTGACACCACCAAGGCTTATATTTCCAGGGACTTAGAGGCTGTTGCTCAGACATGAGATTTTGTTTTTCTGTAATTAATCTTTGTCATACTTGTACTTGTTAGCGTCTACTCCTAATTTGCCCTCTCCACTCATCCAAAGAAACGTATTTATTTTCTATGATATCCAAAGCCTCAATTACACCACTGGAACTAAATACACGAAACCAATAAACTGTGTAATTGTGGTTGTTTGGATCATCTTCAAAAACGCGGATTGTGTAGTAAGGCTGGGTAGGACTAGGAACACTGTCTACGATCGCAGCTACTTTAATTGTTCTTCTAGAAAGCTGTTCTATTTCTTTGGCTTTACGTTGTACTAGGGGGAGTTTCCAGACTAAGCTAAGGGCTGTTTTTTCATCAATTTCTCTGGTAGTCTGAGCAACCTGGACAACATTATTTTTCTCTAATGCCGCTAATATTTGAGGCGTAGCTAGCTCTTGATTTAACCTACGTCTGGCGATTTGAGCCATTGCCATATGTCCCACGCCTACTAATAAAACAGTCACGATAGGATACAAAATGATTCTTTTCATGGATCTGTCCTTCAGAATTGCGATGAAATTTACAGGCAGGGTTGAAGACATTGATCGTTTTGGGTTACTTTACAAATCTTAATTAAGTAATTTTACAATAAAACCAGAACAGGTTAACAAATAAAACAATTTCGCAGATGCAAGTTGGGTTAAGCGCAGTGAAACCCAACAGAGATATCGGTGTTGATGGTGGGGATTTAAACCCACCATATGCGTTGATAAGTGATAACTGATTTAAACTCCTACAGGTGTATTTGCTTGCCTAACCTGTGGTGTTGCTATCATTCGCATTCCGGCTGGTGCTGCTAAAGTTAAACCACGACGTATAGGACGCACGGGACGTTTATTCACTAGAGAAACTTGATACTGCGATAAAATCGTCGCCAAGGCAATTTTCATTTCATACTGGGCAAATGCTAAACCTATACAGCGACGATTCCCACCACCAAAGGGCAAATATTCATAAGGGGAAAATTGCTTTTCTAAAAAGCGTTCCGGTTGAAATTGTTTAGGCTGTGGGTAAACTGTTTCGCGGTGGTGTGCTAAATAAATACTGGGAACGACTAATGTTCCTTTGGGTAGTTGATAACCCATAACTTCAATTGGTGATTTGACAATCCGCAAAAATCCAGCCAGGACAATGGGATATATCCGCAGGGTTTCTTGACAAACGGCTGTCAAATACGGCAATCTAGCAATATTACTCGGTTCTGGGTTAAAACCGAGGGTATTTATTTCCTCTAATAACTTCTCCCGGACTTCTGGCAATTGGTCAAGCCAGTAAAAAGCCCAAGTCAATGCCGAAGCAGTAGTTTCATGTCCTGCAACCAACATTGTCATTAATTCATCACGTAATTCCACATCTGACATCGGCTGTCCGTCGTCATAACGAGCCGAGATTAATAAACTGAGAATATCTTGGCGATTTGCCCCAGACTCAGCCCGACGTTCCGCAATCAAAGCATAAATTAATTGGTCGATTTTTTGAATCAGGCGCACCACTCGCCCCCAAGGACTCCATGCACCTAAATCTTTTCGCATGAAATCAAAAAAGAAAGCGGTAGACATTAAAGGAGAACCAATCAAGTCTAATACGGTAGTCAGGGATTCCCGCAATTGTTGGAACATTGCCCCTTCATCTACGCCAAACACCACCCGCAAGATGACGCGCATGGTGATTTCTTGCATGGAGGCGCGGATATTAAAGGGTTTGCCAATCTCCCAATCGTTGGTTACTTGTTGAGTTATCTCCTGAATCGCTTGCCCGTAAGCCCGCATCCTCTCACCATGAAAAGGCGGTGTTAATAATTGCCGTTGACGCTGGTGGCGATCGCCTTCCAGTAAAATGACAGAATTATCCCCCAATAAAAACCTTAAAATGCCGTTCCCCCCTCCAGTCTCGAAACATTTAGCATCAGCCGTAAAAATCTGCTCTAATGCTTGGGGATGGCTGAAATAGACAATTTGGTTATCCTTATTGCGTCTCCAGACTGTGAAGTTATCACCATAAACCTTGGCAAAATCTTCCACATACTCCACTGGCTGAGTAATGAACTTGAACAGCCGGCGTAAATAATGGACTCTTGGCCCGTCGGGTAAGTTTTGAGTTGCTGTCATCTGAGTAGAAGTTCATATCTATTGCATTCTATTGTTACGAGTTTTTTTTATAGTGGGGATTTTTCTGGCTCTTCTAGCCACGACTCAAAATCAAATTAGAGAAATCAAGCCGTGTGCAACTTTCTCAGCCGCCTAACCTCCAACTCCTTCACTCTTAAAGCAGAAGCAAAAAAAAATTATTTTTTTTGATTTTTGAATTTTGATTTTTGAATTGAAGAAAGCGGTATATTCATGTAAGGCAGGGTCGGGAGTCAGAAGTGCCAAAAATCATCGCTATTCTTAACGGTAAGGGAGGAGTCGGTAAAACGACTACCGCAGTTAATTTGGCTGCCCAGTTTGGGAAAAAGAAAAAAGTTATTCTTGTAGACACAGATATTCAAGGTTCTGCTAGCTGGTGGTTTGGGCGGAATGAGAATGGTATGGGATTTGACCTATCCCAAGAAACAAATCCCCAACTGTTAAGTCAGTTGCAAGCAATCAAAGGTTACGATTTAGTAGTAGTGGATACGCCGCCCGCGCTGTACTCGGAAGCCTTGGCGGCCGTAGTAGCGATCGCAGATTATCTAGTGTTACCTACACCTCCAGCCGCAATGGATTTAGCCGCCCTGATTGAAACAGTCAAGGCTGCTGTAATTCCTGCTGGCGTTCCCCATCGAGTGTTACTCACAAAGGTTGATACACGGAGTATAAATGAAGCAATAGAAGCCCAACACACTCTCCAGAGGCTAGGGATTCCGGCTTGTAAGTCTTTTATTCGGATCTATAAAGCCCACGAACGGGCAGCATTGGAAGGTGTGGCAATTAATCAATGGCGAGGAAATAATGCTAGAGAGGCGGAGTCAGACTACCGCCGCGTAGCTGAAGAATTACAGCGTGATTGGAGAAAATAATGGCTAGAAAACAAAGTCTTTCGGACTTAATCCAAGAAGAAGCACAAAAATTTACACCCTCAGCAGGTGAATCTGCGATCGAAGTGGCTGCGGAAGCAGTTGTAGAAGATGCCGCAACCCCAGAAGAAATCACTGAACAAACACCGGAAGCATCGGCTACTAAGCGTACTAATCCCACCAAAGCTGATTTAGAAGTAACCATTAAAGAGTTACAAACTAGTTTAGCTGCATCTCAAAAAAGTTTAGCTGCGTCTCAAAAAAACGAAAAGGCTCTCCAGGCGCAAATAGTTGACTTACAATCAGCTTTAGCTGAACAACAAGCTTCAGTAGAAAAGGTGACAAAAGAACTTTTTGAGACGAAAAAAACCGCGCTGCAACTAGCTGAAGCTAATTCCCAACTCATAGAAGAAAGTAAATCCTTACAAAAGGAACAGGACACACTCATCGAAGCTAGTAAATCTTTAAAACAGGAACACGCAATACAAATTCAAAAACAACAAGAACAAAAAAGTTTTAAGCCTATTGTTAACTACAAAAAATCTCACCGCTCACCTGAACATATGCCAGTACAGCAAACAGATGCCCAGGAAGATTTTTCTGCTAATACTTGGTTGTATGACTAAAGGATAGGTGACAGGGGACAGGGGATAGGGGACAGGGGACAGGAAAGAAGCAGGGAGCAGGGAGCAGGGGAAATTCTACTCTAATGCCCAATTCCCAATGCTCAATACCCAATTCCCAGTCCTCTGGACTAGAATTTAATCAGGCTGATCTAATTTGAGTGCTAGAAGATGTGAGTTTATTTATATCTTGATACCAAGTCTGAAAAACTGGAAGTTACGGCAATAAAAACTAAGTCCGGATGGTGCGCGGACTAGTGAAAAATTAAAGTTTCACTCTAACTCTACTTCCCTCTTTGCTGTCACCTGTCACCTGTCACCTGTATTTCTGAAGAATTTGCGTGTCTTATACAATTTCGGGATGCCATTCCATACATATCCGCTTCTACATCCTGAGAATTGCTAATGAAATATTGGATATTGTCCATATTATTGCCTGTAATGGTGATTTCTCATCCTATTGCTGTACAGGCGGCGGCTAGTATAATTGTTGATGCTGGTGATAAATCTCTCCATATCACTGGTTGGTTGGGTGAAGAAAGTGCTTTGGTTGGCAATTTGCGCTTGACTGCTCAAGGTGAAAATATTGAGAAAGTTGTATTCTTAGCTTCAGACTTACGGCGCAAAGAAGGCGGTGAAATGATCAACCGTCAGCAAATAGCGATCGCTGGTGAATCACAACTTTCCGTCGGGATTCCGCAAGATTTCCAATTGCGGGTAACTAATATTCGTCTCCCTGGCACGTATGAAGGGACAGTACAAGTATTTCTACCCAATCAATCCCAACAGCTAGTCCAAACTATTCCTCTCCAGGTGATTGCTAAAGTTAGACCAAATCTGATTCCTGTGGGGGGTACGGAACAAATTCAACTGCGTCTAGTTAACTGTGACGGTTTTCTGGGATTTTTTGATTGTCTCATTGCTAAAGGGTTACTCCCAGCCAGTGCATTTTTAAACCAATGGCAATTGCAATTTGATAACCCTACCCAAGCACCGGTCAGCATCATTGATACTAAAGTCATCCTCAAAGGTGAGCAAACTGGATATCAATTAACCGAACAGAGTCTGAGTTTACCGCAAGGGCAAATCATTTTAGCGAGCGATCGCATCATGAGTTTACCTTTAACTTTAAATCGCTCTGTTATCCCCCCAGACCGTTATACAGGTGCTATCTACCTGACTTTATCTGGACAAACTCAACGATTAGTCATCCCCATAGATTTAAAAATGCGGTCTGGGCCGATGTTACCTCTGATGGTGTTAATTTTTGGTGTCCTTTTAGGACGATTATTTAAATATATGCAAGAGTCTGGCGGTCATCTCACCAGAGCTATTACAGCAGTTTATCGTCTCAAATCTCGCATCAAACAAGAAGTGGAAAACCCAGAAGACCAGAAAATATTACAACGGATGGTAGATTGGGTAGAGCAATTAATTAGATGGGAAAAAATAGATCAGGCATTTGCAGAAATAGCCGCGATTGAAGCCAGACTCGAAGCATTAGATAAACTCCGCAAAATCGAGATGCAATTACTGGAAATTAATGGAGAAGTAAATTTATCTAAATTTGCTCAAGAATTGCAGAGAGATATTGCTAAAACTCGGATATTTCTGGCACAAAAAAATGATGCCGCCGCTAAAAAAGCGATGCAAGCAGTAATGAGAGGTATGGCCACCCTCAATCAAAAAATGGATGTTAACAATGGCATCAGGCAAAGTCAGCCTTTTTTCTCTCTGGAATTAGCTAACGCTGTCAATGATTCATTAATTCGGGCTGATGAAGTTTCTCCTCACGATTTACCAGATCAGTCTAATTGGGAAATCCGCTTGCAGGATTTTTTAGTATTACTCTCTGGTGTATCTGATGATGTTCGCATTGGTGCTACAGTTTGGCTTATCCGACCATTTTTATCGCTGACTTTACTAGTCGGCTTATCTTTGGTAGGTCTTGGTTCGCTTTATGTAGATAATGGTCTTACGTTTGGTTCTAAGCCTTTTTCTGATTATTTGGGATTAATTTTATGGGGCATTAGTGCTGATGTGGCTAGCCGTAATCTCAGCAGTTTACAAAGTCGTAATAGAGATGATGATTCTAATCTCATTTAATTTTTTTATAAGTTTTTGCAATTATTTTCTATCAATATGACATTGCTATTCTAACTTTCTCAACTTGTTTAGGTGCTGGCATATCATTAAAAAGTGCGATCGCTCGATTAAAATTATCCTGGCTCTCTTTCATTTCACCAATTCTTTGATAAGTTAAACCTAATTGATAGTGGGCTTTAGCTAAATTGCATTTATCAGAAACCTTGGTCATGCTGGTAATCGCTTCTTGATGCTTATTTATCGCTATTGTAAACTCTCCTTGCTCTCGATACAAAGATGCTAGACAAGATATAGCTCGCGCTTCTAAAAAGGAAAACTCATTATATCGACAATGGGTAATTGCTTCATTGCAGTTTTCTAAGGCAGTTTCTATCTGTCCTAAGTTTTTGTAAGTTAAGCTAATAAATAATAAGCTGACTCCTCGACCCCAAGAGGTTAATCGGTCATTGCGTAATCCCCCATTTATCTCTTCTAGCATAGAATTTACATGGTTATTTTGACTCACTGAAGATTCTAAATAAGCTAAACAACATAGAGAATATACAACATATTGGTAATAAGTTTTATTATTGGCTACGAGGTTTTTTACCGAGTGCAAAAGATAATTAGCTCGCTCTACTTCCCATAAATCTATATAACAAAGGCCTAAATTAAAAATACTCGATACTTTCTCTTGAAAAAAATCACATTTTGTAGCTATTTCACTGGCTTTATGGTGACAATCCATTGCCCCGGAAATGTTACCAATTTGGTGATAGGCTCGTCCTAAGATATTATGTAATATACTCAAATGACACTCAGAATTTAAGTTCTGAATTAGAGGATTGATCACAGCAATCAATGTTTCTAACAAACCGACTCTAGTAAACAATACACCCAAAGATAGAACACTATCCCATCTATTTTGCCTACCTTGGATAATCACATTGGCGGCTTGCTCAAAATCACCAATTTCCATATAGTGATGATAAGCTTCTAGTGCCATCAGCGCATTTTGATGGTCTGCAACTTTAGTCACACTATTATTCCAAAACTCTGCTGCTTTGCGGTTAGTAATTTCCCATTCTCCGCTTTGCCGTAATCTGGCGATCGCTTCCGTACAAATCACTGGATGTAGCCAGTATTTCCCTTTACGAGATTCTATCAATAAACGGTCAAATAAAGATTTAATGACTCTTTTTGATTGTTGTTCTGGCACATCCCAGAGTAAACACTGGAGTCCTTGAATACCAACATGATTCACATCTTGATAACGATAGCATCCCAATCGACAAAGAAGTTTATAAGCCTCCCTATCCATTTGTTTTAAACGGTCAAATTGACTGGAAACTAAATGTTCTAGCTCCCTTTCAATTAATAAATCATCCCGATTTTCTCGCCAATAAACATCTGCATCTCCTTCAAAATCCGTCATAATCACGCCACTGATAATTTGCATCGCCTTCGCATTACCACCAAAGGCTTGCCACATTTGGCTGCGTGCTGTTAAACTCCCTTTCATCTGACGAATTGCAAAAAATTCTTGCCAAGCAGACTCATCCAACCCTTTGAGAGCATAGAAATTGACATCAACTCCAGACTCGTAGAGGCGTTCCCGACTAGTAATAAGTGTGACTGATTGGAGTGTGGGATCTGCTAAGACTCTTAATAGTTCTATATAAAGACGACGATCAGGTATAATGCAGCCATTTTTATCTAAGGCTGATTCCAGATTGTCAATTAATACGCCTGTTTTTCTGGTTTCATCCCGGAGTTTGCGCCGCAGTCGGTCGAGATTAGTCCCAAATTCCTTACCGGGTTCTTCGTTAAAGTGTCCTCTTAACCATTCCTCAACTACACTTTCCACAGAACCGATGTTTTGGGGTTCTTTCGCCATCCACAGTTCTAGGAGATAAAAACCCTGAGCTTTGAGATACTTACGCGCTAAGGTAGTTTTACCGACACCACCTTTACCTTGAATCAGAATAATTTTCGCACCGCAATTAACTAGGGAATTAATTTCAGCGATTTCGCGATCGCGTCCCACAAAGTTATAATCTGGTTCTTGTGGCTTGCCATTATTGACGGCTGAGTTTAAAATAGGTGTCGTTCTTGAGGATTGTTGCGATTTCCCGAATCTCTCCACAGCTGCGCGAAAAGTGGATTTCGAGACTTTTTCCCCCAGTACATCTGAAAGTGTATGCCACAGTTCCGCACCAACTGCTTTCAAATGTGCTTCTGTGTATCGACAAAGGTCAGCCATATCTTGATATGTCTGTTTTTTATCCTCCCACGCAGAACGCAAGATGACCCTTTGAACTATATCTAGATGTTTCCCTGTGTGATCAAATACCAACCTGTCCAAAAGCTCTAAGGCTTCTTCTGCACCCATCGATCATCGTCTGTATCATTGTTGGTTCATTATACTCATATTTTCACTGTTTCTTGCCTCATCCACATACCACAAACTACTTTTTCCTACCAAGTGGAAAATACTTAACTTACTTAATCCGACTGCAAACTAAATCAAACTGTATTACTCTTGTAATTAATACAGGCAAGTTAGGTTAATTGCCAAGTGAATGTGGTTGAGGAAAGATGAAAATCGCTACTACTTTTAATTGAATCCTGAGCAATCATAACTGAATAACCAATATTATCTAGCAAAACTGAATAAAAGTAGCGGTTACTAAATAGGCAGTAAAGATTAACTAACTAGATTCTGTAGAGAGTGTTTACAAATAGTGTGTAAGTCTTCACCCTACAGGAGGTTCAATAATGTTGAATAAAGAATGTCATCACGATTGCAATCATAGTTATTGCCCATTTGCTCAAGATACCAAGAACCCCAATAGATACGTTTGTCTTAAATGTGGTGTTGAGAGAGAAATAAATAGATACTCTGGATTTGGTTCATTGTTGATGTTGTTATTAATGTTATTTGCCGCATTTCAACTGATAGTTGTTTTAGAAAGACGTAACTATCAAAATCAGCAGCAACCAGAGTCAGCAGTCACAATTCAAGAGGAAGTCAGAATCCAGTAATTAGATTAATACTAAATTCAGGCTTCTGTATTTTTCTCCAACTATTTCCAGGAGTGCATTATGAACACAAATCAAGATACTATCCTCTTTCGTGTTACGTCTAGGTCATTGAAATACTTCTTGTTAATGTTTCTTGGCTTTTCTATTGTCTATGCTATTTCTCATGCTTTAGGAGGTTTAAACATCATTCCCATACTAGTTTATGTTTTACAACATTTATTTGTACCATTGGGAATCATGCTTTTTTGTTTAATTACAATCACCGTAATTTTTGAATCTTTGCGTTAGTAAGATATAAAAGTTGAAAAATGGTTTGTAGTCAGCACTTTAGTGCGTAGAAAATCAGGACTAAAGTCCTTACTACGAACCTTCTTTGCATTTATTATTTCTTCCAAGGAAATTTTGTCCCCATTTCAGTTAATGCAGAAAAGATGAGATACGCAATTAGTAAACCAACACCTGCGAAAAAAGCCAGTAATTCATTATCCATAAAAAAAGTCCGCTTGAGCGGACTAGGGTAGAAGGGTCAAATGATCGAAATTGACTATGAGATTCTTAAATCCCTCTTGTATTGTTAGCAATTAAGTATTCAAAATCAAGCATTAAGCAACAAGTTTGAGACATAATTACTAGAATTATGTCTTTGGTTGTAGATATTGGTAATCTAAAAAACATTAAATCAACTAAAAAACTTCTCCACGCATCGGATAAATATTTCTACACCCATTCCCAAGGCTGTTTCATCAAAATCAAACCGGGGATGATGATGGGGATAGGCTAAATCTTTTTCTGGATTAGCAGAACCGAGAAAGAAATAACAACCAGGAACTTCTTGTAAGAAAAATGACATATCCTCTCCGCCCATAGTTTGGCATTCTGGGACTATCCCCATAGGCGTTTCTACAATTTCCTCTGTAACCGATCGCACTAGCTCCGTAATACTTGTATCATTAATTACGGGGGGATAAAGTGACCCATATTCTAAATCATACTTTGCCCCATGACTTTGACAAATGCCAGCAATAATTTGCTCAATGCGTTGATGAAAGAAGCCTTGGAAAGCAGGGTTAAAATACCTCACAGTTCCTTTCATAGTGGCTGTGTCAGCAATCACATTGTGAGTTGTCCCTGCGTGGAGTGCGCCAACAGTCACCACGGCAGAATCAATGGGGTTGACATTCCGCGCCACAATGGTTTGTAAGGCGTTGACGATTTGGGCAGCCACTACCACAGAATCAACTGTTTGATGGGGTATTGCGCCATGTCCACCTTTACCCAAAATTTTACAGTCAAATAACTCTACAGCCGCCATCAACGCCCCACTGCGAACTCCCACAGTTCCCAAGGGCAAATTATTCCAGAGGTGCAACCCAATAATCGCATCAACATCAGGGTTTTTCAGGACTCCAGCCTCAATCATTGGCTTTGCGCCCCCTGGACTTTCTTCAGCAGGTTGGAAGATAATTTTTACCGTACCCGCAAAATCTTGACGGTGCTGTTGTAAATAATAAGCTGTTCCGAGCGCGATCGCAGTATGTCCGTCATGTCCGCAGGCGTGCATCACACCATCATGCTGTGAACAATAGGGTACTTCGTTGAGTTCTTGAATTGGCAAAGCATCCATATCTGCACGAATTGCCAAAACTTTATTAGTGCTGAGTGCTGAGTGCTGAGTGCTGAGTGAGGAGTGCTGAGTGCTGTTAGCGGTAGCGGGGCGTTTAGCCGGTGGGAAGTTATGAGTTGGGGGTTTTGTTCCTTTGATGGTGGCTACTATACCAGTTTTAGCAATCCCAGTTTGATGGTCAATTTCCCAGGTTTGTAATTTGTTGGAGATAAACTCAGCTGTTAGCTTTTCTTGAAAACCTAATTCTGGTTTTTGATGTAGTCGCCGTCGCCATTCTACTAACTGTGGTTGCAATGAACGAATTGCTAAACGCACACGCGATAGGTCAATGGAGGCGGGAGTGGGAAAGCTAGAAACCATCACAATTATTTTTGGCAGAGAATAGAATTTTTAACCACAGAGACACGGAGACACGGATAAAGAAAAAAGTTAAGATAGTTTTTCTAAGTCTAGATTTGAGGCGATTTGAGCGAGTTTATCGAGGTCGGTCAGGTTATCTATATATGGTAGATATCCCAATACGGGAATGTTGGTGAGGGATTGAATTAGGTCTTTTGGTGTTAAATCGGCAATTTCTGCGTCGGAATGGGGTTGTGTGCAGTTCAAGACAATACCTTTGAGGTTAATCCGTGTTTGTCTGGCTAAGGCTACATTAGCTACTGTGTGGCTGATTGCGCCTAATTTGACTGGAACTACTAAAATAGTGGGTAAACGCCATTCTCCAGCTAAGTCAGCTACTGTTAACTCATCAGTAACTGGTGAACCTAAACCACCTAATGATTCTATTAACAGAAAATCACACTGCGATCGCAATTTAGTTAAAGTTTGCCAGACTATCGCTAAATCCACTGGGCGATTTTCTTTAGCGGCGGCGATGGGGGGTGCTAAAGGTGCTTGAAAGTATAGGGGCGTAATTTCTTCAGGTGATTGTTCTAATTTAAATGTATTTTGATACCATTCGCGATCGCCTACTCCTGATTGAATTGGTTTCATAATCCCCAAGCGACTTTGAGGATAATATTTTTGCCAGTAGGCTGACAAAACGGTAGTCAAAACAGTTTTACCTGCTTCGGTATCAGTGCCAGTAATTAGTAGTTCTTTTAACAAGCGGGTTTAAATCTGGATAACCGGAATTACTTTTGAAGATGAATTTGCAATTGTTCACAAATCATCAACATTCTAATACATTGCTGTTGAAATTTCCTCAACAGCTAATCATCCCACTCTCCACGCTGTTCAACTCCCGCTACCGCTAACAGCACTCCTCACCGGCTAAACGCCGCGCTACCGCTAACAGCACTCAGCACTCCTCACTCCTCACTCCTCACTCCTCACTCCTCACTCAGCACCGGCTAAACGCCGCGCTACCGCTAACAGCACTCAGCACTCAGCACTCCTCACGGTAAAGTTGTCGCTTCAGGAATTGGCGTAAAGGTGCTATCAGCAGGTGGGTTGATCATCTCCATGTCATCAGTTGGGGTGGGTGTCGGTGTAGGGGTAAGGGTTGGGGTAGGTGTGAGAAAAGTAGGTGCAGGTGTAGGTGGAGGTGTAAATGTAGGCGTGGGTGTAAATATGGGTGTCGGTTGGATGGGTTTTTCGATCGCCACATTCAAGTTATAGTCACTAGCCGCTACTCCAGGGGCTAAAGTTAACTGAATAGTATATCTACCAGTGTTGGGCAATATATCTACATAGCTAGTTACTTGCTGTGCGCCACTGTCAATTGGTTGTTGATTGGGGGCTAATACTGTCACCAAAACGCCGTCACCTTGGATAACAGAAATAGTTAACTTGTCTCCTGCTTCTCCAAACAAACTATATTGAATGATTTGATTGGCTTGGAGAGTATCTTCAACTATGGCGGTGTTGATATCTCCCAAATTAAGACGTTTGTTAATAATTACAGGTTCTGGCGTAGGTGTAGGCGTGGGAGTAGGGGTTGATGTACCCTCAACCACCGGGGAAGGAAAATTTTGTGGTGGTAATGTTTCTTGTGGTTGAGATGATGAGTGACTGCGGATAGAACTGACTAATGCCCAAGAACCGAAACCTGCCAAAATGACGACAGCACTCCCAATCGCCCCCAATGCCAAGGGATTATCTAAAACTGAACTACTGCGACTGGGTGGAATTACCGGATCAAGTTTGTTGGGTGGTGGTGGTGGTACAAAGTCAGGACGGCGACCAACAGCGACTGTTTGCACACGGGAAATTTCAGGGAGAGAGACACTCATCCTAGATTGATCTAGTATTTCTAACGCTTGTGCTACTTCAGCTGTATTTTGATAGCGATCGCTAGGAGTATAATTCAACATCCGATTCACAATCTGGGCAAATATTGGATTTACACTCACCCACTTTTGCCAATTCCAAGTCAGTTGATTTTCGTCAAATAATTCTGATGGTTCTTTCCCAGTCAACAAAACTATTGCTGTCACCGCTAAAGCATACAAATCACTACTAGGATAAGCACGCCCTGTTTGCATCTGTTCACTAGGCGCATAACCCAATTTGCCGACAGTGGTGACAGGTGTTGTACTATCTGGAAATTGCAGACGCGTTGCCAGTTCTTTAACTACACCAAAGTCAATCAACACTGGTTGAGTATCGCCATCGCGCAAAATGATATTGTCTGGGGAAATATCACGATGAATAATCCCCCGTCCATGAATATGCTCTAATACAGGTAATAAGGAGCGTATCAAATATAATACTTCGGCTTCAGTAAAACTCTGGCTATTCTTTTGGCGGTCAGTCAATATTTGCCGATAGGTTTTACCTGCAACATAGTCTTCGACTAAAAACAAGCGTTGGTCTTGCTCAAACCTTTCGCGAAACCTTGGTATTTGGGGATGTACTATCTGATACAAAACAGTTGCTTCCCGGTGAAACAGTTCTTGAGCCTTTTCCCAAGCTAACGTTCCCGTTCCAGAGGGAATCAATTCTTTAATCGCGCACAGTTCATTAAAGCGTCTTTGATCTTCCGCCAAATAGGTTCTACCAAATCCCCCTTGTCCAAGAATTTGAATAATGCGGTAACGGTTTTGCAGAACAGTGCCAATGGAAATTGGTGGTTGCATGATTCATTAATAGAGATGTAGTCGCAACTGAGAAGGAAGTCATCCACCAAGATAATCTCAGCAGTGACCACTTTGGGGGTATGGGGCAATATTTAAGAGACAGCGATATTCTACCTTACACAACACTCAGCACCCAGCACCGGCTAAACGCCGCGCTACCGCTATAAGCGCAGCTATGCCCGCAGGGCTTTACAGCACTCTCCACTCCCCATAATTCCTAGGAATATAGTTTTGACATAGTTAATTACCGTGGTAGAATCTATTTGCTCAAAATATTCATCAATAATAAATTATAAATCTGCTGTCAGCGTAAACCCTTCCGTAAGGGAAATAAAATACCCCAAAAATACTAATAATTTTGTGCAGGTAGCATAATCTTCAAATATTCAGATCAGCAATTTCAACGGATTTTAAAAAATAAAAACAATTGTAGTTATTTACTTTAGCTACTTTGTTAAGAAAAGGCTATAAGCACTCTTACCATACATCTATGATTTGGCGAAATATTAGGATAGAAGTCTGATAGTAAAGGCGAATGTAACAATTTCAGCTACTTGTACCTATTTTGCAAAAGCTAGTTGTGATTATTAGCAGTTAACTCTTAATTATTGATTTTTTAAGAACAGTTATCAAAAACCCACATTCCATAACTAGTGGAGCATGGACAAAATAAAAATAGCAATATTAATTGTTCAAAGCCATAAGATATAAGAGTTTTGACTTCCACGTAGTGGTGCTAGCCAACTCATCATTTATGACCTCCACAGCTTAGAATTGGGCTATACTCTTAAATTAAAAATTTTTTTGTGATTTATAACCAAAAATATAGTCAGTCAGTTTATATTATAATTTTGCAACTACTATCATTTAGATATTCAGTAAACATTCAGATACCCCCAACATATTTGTTGGTAAATGTCTCTGGTTGCTGAGTCCTATAGCAATCCTTAATCCTTTGTAAGAGCCGAAAACCCGTTTTTTCAAGAAAATGAGGTTTTACAGTCTCGGAACTCTGATAATTCAAATAGGACGGTTATATCAATTTAAGAGCTATTCAGTCTTGAATTGAGACATACAATGGTATAGAGGCGGCAATCTCGAAAAGATTTGGTTTTTTGTTATTACCCTAGGTTCAACTAATGAGACTAGTTTACAGAGTTGGTGTCAGTTCATCTATGAAGAATTTTTTGTCACAAGGAAGGGAACATGAGCAGCTAATAATTATGTTGAGAAATATTTAAAGTAATTATCAAAGCTTCAAGAAAACTTATCAGATGTTTTTTTTGGTCTATTTCAGTTAAACCTACTAAATATCTAGTGCTAATATTGCCATGAATGCACATCGAGGATCTGCTGTGCTCAGTTCTGCCACTTTCAAAGTGCAGCCAGCTGCAACAGGACTGACTGAAAATCATCGCCTGCGGCTTTTTTCTGGTTCTGCCAATGTACCACTTTCGCAAGAAGTAGCTCGTTACCTGGGTATGGACTTAGGCCCTATGATTCGCAAAAGATTTGCGGACGGGGAACTATATGTCCAGATTCAGGAATCGATTCGGGGTTGTGATGTCTACCTCATTCAACCAACCTGTCAGCCCGTGAATGATCACTTGATGGAATTGCTGATTATGATTGATGCCTGTCGGCGGGCTTCTGCACGGCAGGTAACAGCAGTAGTTCCTTACTATGGTTATGCTCGTGCTGATCGAAAAACAGCCGGGAGAGAATCCATCACAGCCAAGCTAGTTGCTAACCTGATTACTCAAGCAGGTGCTAACCGGGTTTTGGCAATGGATTTACACGCGGCTCAAATTCAGGGCTATTTCGATATTCCCTTTGATCATGTTTACGGTTCACCCGTCATCCTGGATTATTTAGCCAGCAAACAACTACATGATATTGTAGTTGTCTCCCCCGATGTTGGGGGTGTAGCGAGAGCTAGGGCTTTTGCAAAAAAACTAAATGATGCCCCCTTAGCCATTATTGATAAGCGTCGTCAGGCGCACAATGTGGCTGAGGTGTTGAATGTGATTGGTGATGTTAAGGGTAAAACCGCCGTTTTGGTTGATGACATGATCGACACTGGTGGGACAATTGCTGAAGGCGCTAGGTTACTACGTGAAGAAGGCGCACGCCAAGTATATGCCTGCGCTACTCATGCAGTGTTCTCTCCACCTGCGGTTGAGCGGTTGTCAAGTGGCTTATTTGAGGAAGTAATTGTCACCAATACAATTCCCATACCAGAAAGCGATCGATTCCCCCAACTAGTAACGCTGTCAGTAGCTAATTTGTTAGGGGAAACCATCTGGCGGATTCATGAAGATACTTCTATAAGTAGTATGTTCCGTTAATTAGTGCTGAGTGCTGAGTGCTGAGTGCTGAGTGCTGAGTGCTGAGTGCTGAGTGCTGAGTGCTGAGTTCTGAGTTCTGAGTTCTGAGTTCTGAGTTCTGAGTTTTGAGTTTTGAGTTCTGAGAGAAAGAGATGTAGCATTCCTACGTCTCTTTCTCTGAATAACGCATATTTAATTTATGGAGATGTCTATTGTCTCCCCAGTACCCAGCCTTTCAATGAGTGGATTTGCAATGAGTAGATTTTAGATTATTCAATCCAAAATCTAAAACCTAAAATTCCTAGTCCCCATGAGCTATCCTCCTGTTTCATCGGGAATGCCTTCTTGAATCGCTACCAACTGCTCAATTTCTGTAACTACTCGTGTTAACTCTTCAACAATGGCAGTAGTTTGAGTTTGATTGAAAGCATCTGTCATCGCTCGATAATACCAAAGAGTACCAACTTTTCCTCCTTGGAAACGTTGCCAGAGTGATTCACCCATTAAGCGATAATCTTTGAGAATTGAGCGGGCATTGTAGAGTTTATCAGCTGCGGATACCAGTAATACTGAGGGGGAAGCTTTAGCTATATGAGCAATGTATGCTTCCTTTCGTTGTCGCCAAGGGGGTTTAGGTATGGTGTCCGCATCTGTACAACCATCGACAATTGCTGTGACATTTTCACCAAAACGGCGGCAAATTTCGGCTCGTGTCGTTGCACCGCCTTGGTCTTCTATGGCATCGTGTAATAAGGCTGCGATCGCTTCATCTTCATTCGCACCATATTCTAAAGCAATACTGGCAACACCCAATAAATGAGAAATATAAGGAACACCAGAACCTTTACGCACTTGTTGAGCGTGGAGTTCTGTAGCGTAAATTAAAGCTTGGGTAAAGCGTTCAGAAAGCACCATTGTTAATAGATTGTAAGTAAACAGGTTAACTTGCTTCTGTACCTATGACAAATAGTAGCGATCGCTAACTATCTCCTGGCATATCGTGCGAAAATTGTTACCAGCTATGCCGGAATAATCAAGCAAACCTGAAAATACTGGGAGGATGGGGCAAATGTATAGTAGACAATACAAAGCACGTAAAACTTCTGCTAAGTCCTCCGACACACCAGTATCAAATCAGTTTGCACCGCGTCCCTTTGTCGTCCAGCCTCTACCACAAACGCCAGATTTACAGACTCAACAGGAGAAAGCAGAGCAGTCTAGTAATAGCTTTGCCAATATATCAACTTTTCGTCCAGGCTATCAACCGCCATCACCACCACGCATTCAGATGAAGCTGACAATTGGTCAGCCAGGGGATAAGTATGAGCAAGAAGCAGATCGGGTAGCCGCAGGTGTAGTGCAACGGATTAATTCGCCTCAAATTAGTCAGATTCAGCGTTTAGATGCTCCAGAAGAAGAAGATAAACTGCAAATGAAACCCTTCGCTGGTACTATTCAGCGTCAGGAACAATCAGAAGAAGACAAACTGCAAATGAAGCCAATTGTGCAGCGTTTGTCTGTTGCGGGAGGGATGGCTGCAACACCTGATTTAGAGAAGTCAATCCAAGGAATGAAGGGTAACGGACAACCCCTAGCAGAGAATATCCGACAACCAATGGAGCAGGTATTTGGGACTGATTTCAGTCGGGTAAAAATTCATAGTGATTCCAAATCTGACCACTTAAATCAATCAATTCAGGCTAAAGCCTTTACAACAGGACAGGATATCTTCTTTCGCCAGGGGGAGTATGCGCCTGGAACTAGAGGAGGACAGGAGTTAATTGCTCATGAGTTAACTCATGTGGTACAGCAAAGAGGTGGTGTAGTACAGCGATCGCACCCTAGGATAGATAGGCAACTACCAAATACATACACAACGTCAGATAATCTGATTCAAAGACTGGATCAAGAAGACGTAACTAGCAAAACAGATAAAACCCTTCTTAAAAAGATCAGA
This sequence comes from Anabaena sp. UHCC 0399, assembly GCF_034931465.1. Classification (NCBI taxonomy): domain Bacteria; kingdom Bacillati; phylum Cyanobacteriota; class Cyanophyceae; order Nostocales; family Nostocaceae; genus Anabaena; species Anabaena sp. UHCC 0399. Next base: position 26,494 of record NZ_JAYGGZ010000017.1, read on the forward strand.
GATAATTATAACAATAGTCTGGGGCTGGGAAAAGCTCTCTACAAATACAAAGGCATTTGTTTTGAAGACTTCGACTATTATTTTGAGCAAGCAACCAGTTTAGGTGGACTCGAAAAAACGATTGATAACGCCATCAAAAAAGCAGAAGCTAAAAAGCAAGCAGATGAAACAAAACCGACTGAAGTAACAACACCAGAACCAACGTCACCTGCAATTTCTCAACCACCTTCAACAACTCCTACAGGGAGTGGACAAGGGAACAAAACTAAGAAAAAGAAACCGCCAAAACAGGATATAACTGCTCAGGTTTTCACTGGTAGCCCAGCAACTAAGCAAGAACCCGTTTACGTAACAAAAGATGCGACAAATCCCCTAATTAAAGAGTGGATTAAACAGCAACCTGCGGGAGCAACAATTATTAAGGGCGAAATAATTGTGAAAGAAGATACTGTCTACATCCATGCAACAGTTAGAATCCGCGATACAACAGTCACAGATTACCCGGAGTATAATCAATATAATATTGAAACCCACTATCACCCAGTACCAATAAGCAAAAACTTTCTTCATGTCAAGAGGAGTGCAGGCTCAGATGCTGGTAATGTCGTGAAGTCAACTTCCTGGTTGATACCAGGCGGGGCAAAAACTTTGAACGAGGCTGTAGCGGCTTGGGACAGTGACCATCCAACTCAGAAATCCAAACATACCTGGTAGGGTGATAACCCCCCAAATCGGGGAAGACAGGATGCGATGTAGCTGTGGTATTCGCTCAATAGTTTCTGATGTAGCTGTATTTCAGAGGTCGCGCATTCCAAGTTAATCTCATCTTCTAGCGGAAAGTCTAATGTCCACAGCTAAAAAATCAGTGTAGTATGCGGACATGAGAGCGATCGCTAGGGGTTTTAGTCGTGGTTTATGCACAAATCAAAGCCAAGCTACCTGGTCTTTTCCCAAAAGAACAAAAGTTAGAAGTTGCAGAAACTGGGTCTATTCCTCCGGCGGTAACTGTTGAAACACCCATTTCTCCAGGCTTGGATACGGTTTACAGACGCTATCAATGCTTGAGTGAGAATCCTTTAACCTGTGTATGGACGCAAAAAACCCTAGAGACAGATCCCACCGCTAAAAAATGCGTCAAATGTAGTTTTCCGGCTATTTTGCCACCAAAAACTGAAATTCGTGGCTACCGGGGTCGATACCGCATAGATAGCTTTCTGGGACAGCGAGGAATGGGACGGTTGTATGAGGGTATTCAGGTTGCAGACCAACAGCCTGTGGTAATTAAAGAATACCTGTTACCCCAACGTGCTTTTAATCTTGAGGAAACCAGAGATAGAAAACAAGCCTTTGAGCGTTTGGCGGGGTTGAGTTTAGCCGATGGTCGAGTTCAGGATATCCGCTTAATTTTACCTTGGGATGCGATCGCTGATCCAGTAGAAGAACGCTGCTATCTGATCACTGGCGGTAATCAAGATACCTATCCCACCCTGCGGACATATCTTACTCATCATGGTGCAATGAGTGAAACGGAGGTGTACCATGTTCTCAACCAAGTCTTGCAAACATTGCAATTTCTCCACGGACAAAAATTTAGTCTGCCTTCGGGTCAAGTACAGCAGGGAATAGCACACGGTAATCTAAGTCTGGATAGTTTGTTATTAATTGCCAATCAACAAGAGTTTTTCACCCATGTCTGTGATTTAGCAGTCTGGGAAAGTTTATTTTTACTGCCAAATTCTAAACCAGTTACTCCTACCTTTGATGAAGATTTACAATATTTAGGATATGTTGCTTTTTATTTGTTATCTGGAGCTACAGTAGACTCTGTTAGTAATCAACCACTTGATCCCAAATTAGAACAGCATTGGCCATCAGTCAGAACGGAATTTAAAGCTTTTATTCTCAGGCTTTTAAAGCTAGATAAACCATTCGCTAACGCTGAAGAAGCACGACAAGCACTAATACAAATTACTCCAGTTTCTCTGAATCAAGTTTTAGTAGTTACAAATAAGCCAGAAGAACCAAAAAAACAATTTAAACCTATCTATTGGCTGTTAATTAGTATATTAGGACTTATTTTTTTAGGCTCAATTATCTGGTTAATCATGAGGATATTTAACAAGCCAGAAATTGCACCTCAAGACGTTGTGGTTTGTTGTTTGAAAGATGTTCCTGGTGTACCGCCGGGAACATATACATATACAGGCGAAAAATCTGGTACTTGGAGTTATATCTTACAACAAAGTAATTTAATTTTACAAGATAAAACTTTAGAAGATAAACTCAAAGAAAATCAGCCCAAACTAGAAATATATTATCAACCAGAAGAAGAATTAAAACAGGCGATCGCTAAAGTTCAGTCAGGGAAATCTGATTTTGCTGTGACTAATTTAGTCAATCAATTTCCAGATCAGATCAGATATAAAGAGTTCGCCTATGATGGATTGGTGGTTTTCGTGGCTTTTAGCTACTATAAAAGAGAGCAAAACTTACCTAAAGCTTTGAACGGTCAAATTAGTATTGAGCAATTGCGAGATTTATATACAGGTAAAATCAAAAACTGGAATCAAATAAATTCTAAATTACCTAATTTGCCAGTTAAGCTATATATGCCGATGGAAGAGGAAGCAGAGAACATATTTAAAGAAAGAGTTTTAAAAGACCATAATGCAATATCTACATTTACTAAACTACAGCAACAAAATCAACAGCAAGATACATTTACTGACAATTCATCTATAAAAATTACTCGCCTCCCTACCTTAGAAATGTTAAGGCGGGTTTTACAAGAATTTGAAAAAGAAGACATTGGTAGTATTGGTTTTGCTACACTCAGTCAAGTTTTTGGACAGTGTTCTGTTTATCCCTTGGCTGTAGTAGCTGGTAATAAACAAGCAGTACAATCTTTAGTGCAGAATGATACTAACAAAGCAATAGATCCGAATACAGACTTATGTAATGATAAAGGTAGCTATAGCCCTAATATCCAGGTATTTAAAACAGGAAGCTATCCCTTAAGTTATCCAATAGTCGTAATTTATCCCGGAGATAATAGCCGTCCTGCAATTGGACAAAAATTTGCTGATATGCTCAAAACTGAAGAAGCACAAAATCTTTTACAACAAGCTGGTTTAGTACCTTTACAAAAAAAATAAAAATTACATATATTTATTTATATTATGAAACATAATCATGAAAACTCAGATAAAGATAAATTACTCTTAAAATTAGCATATAAAGTAATGCGCGATCGCCAACTATTACAAATACTAGGTGATAGAGTTTATGAATTAATGCTAGAAGAATTACGTCTGCAAAAAGAACGTAGTAAAAATTAATAAGGAGTGTAATAATGGCTAATTCCAGTCATGAATTGAACTACGTAACAGCTAATCGCTTTTATGTAGAAATCGAAAGTAGTATTAGTGCGTGTTTTTCTGAATGTCAAGGATTAGGTGTCACAGTCAAAACTGAAAAATTTTCTGAAGGTGGTGTAAATGATCAGCAGAGAGTCCTTTTAAGCCAAGCTGAATTTTCCGATGTGACACTCAAACGCGGTATTACCAATGATTTAACCTTTTGGAATTGGATTAGTCAAATTTTGAGTGATGTTGGTAAAAATGCCAAACAACGTCGTAACGTGAACATTTTACTATTTAATCAAGCTGGAGAAACAATGCAATGTTGGACTCTAATTGGTGCTGTTCCTATTTCATGGAAAGCACCAACCTTAAGTGCAGAATCCAACACAGTAGCTATTGAAGAATTGACTTTAACCTATGAAGGATTGAAAATTGATAAAACTAGGTCTGGTGGTGCATCAATTCTATCAGGTCGAGACAGCGCGGGATATTTTTCTAGTAATTAGAGTAGTAGTTTATGAGAGAAAATATAGAAACTGGCTCTGATGATAATTCAGAACTAGGGATTAAAAAACCATTACTCCCCCATAAACCCTTGGGACAAAAACTACTCAGTCCCAAATTTTTGTCACCCTTGGGTGCTAAATATTTGTCAAATTTCGAGCCTTCAGTTTTTTTTGCTCCTGAATTTACAAAG
>NZ_JAYGGZ010000017.1:30810-97296 GCF_034931465.1 Anabaena sp. UHCC 0399
CCTAGTGCGGAGATATCTTCACAATCAGCGATACCTTCGACAAGCTTCGCTAACGCACCAAATACTGAAGTCATAGTCATTCAGACAAAAAATGAGCCAAAAATTATTCAATCAAGAAATACAAACATACCACGATTACCTAAGGCTTTGAAAAAGCTCTCAATTTTAAAACCACTATCTCAATCATCCAACTTACTTACATCTAATTTGGCAGAAGATACATCGACAGATATACAAAATACAGTACCGATCACTTCTATTTCACCACATAAGATTCAAAAATCACCAACTGAAAATATACCCAATTCATGGTCTAGTCTTGCTGAACTAATGGATGAAATGGAAATGTCAGCTACAAATCATAGTGAAAAAATAGTTATTCAACCACAAACAGATAAAAAGCAATGGAATAAAGTTATACCTATTACATCTAAGCGATCGCCTACGGTGGGCCGAACTCTATCTCATAGCCTATCAGGTAATGAGCTATCTCAAACAGAAATTAATTTTCCTCCAAAAAATAATTCAAAAAATCAGTCAATTCAGACATATAGTAATCCTTTTGATTTCACACTAATACAAAAAACAGAAGATTCCTACACTGAAGAATCGACTAACAACGATTCAACAGAAGAAGAAACCGAAAACCTAGAAATACTGGCACAAGAAATATACAAATTACTCCGACAACGTTTAGAAATAGAACGAGAACGCCGAGGTAACAACTATTCAGGACGTTTACCTTGGTAAATCAAGTAAAAATTTTTATTAATCAATAGTTACTCTTTCCTACTCTCTTACTTCCTGACTTTTTATCAATTCATCAGCCATGAGTACCACTCGTTTAGTCAAAGCCAAACTAATTGCCACAGAACAAGCGGCACCAGATATTGAATTTATGTTCAATCCTACCCAGCTAGATTTTTCGCAACAAATAAATTTAACCAAAAGTAGTGGTGCGCGTACTGGACGAGGATTGCCCAAAGTCAGTTTTGCTTACCCAGAGCCTTGCAAACTCACTATAAATAACATCATATTTGATACCTACGAAGCAGGTACAAGCGTTCTCACTCACCTGAAAAAATTTGAAAAAGCTGTCAACTTTGCTGAAGCTGGAGCAGGTAAAGAAAAACGTCCACCAGTGTATATATTTACCTGGGGTGATCAACAGTACATCCGTTGCTTTGTCCAATCACTTAATTACAGCCTGACCTTATTTTTACCAGACGGCACACCAGTGCGAGCCAAAATTAACCTGACTCTGGAAGAAGTAGACGAATCAATTACCCAACCAGGGATGGGCGCACCTAGTAGTGTAGACCGCAACGGCGACAACCGCAGCAAACGCAGTTAATTCGACCTTTGGGTAATAGTCTGCTAATAGTTATCCCCATTAGGCTATGAAAAACCCACTCTGCTTATATTATGCCCGCAGTCCGTTACATCCCCGAACCACTGTTGCAGATTGATGGTACTAATGCTTCCAAAGACTTGGTTGAAGACATTTTGCAAATTTCCGTAGAAGAGAGCTTGCATCTGCCAGGGATGTTTACCATAGTCATCCGCAATGATTATTTTCCGGGACTGACGCAAGAGACTACTTGGAAACATCAGAGCTTATTTGCTATTGGGAAAAAAATTAAAATCGGGTTTGTTTCCAGCACCACAGAAAACGTAGATTTTCAAGAAGCGGAGCAGGGGTATGTATTAGAAGGGGAGATTACTGGCATAGAAACTGAGTTTACTAGCGAATCTCAAGCTCCTATTATAATTCGTGGTTATGATGTTTCTCACCGTTTACATCGTGGGCGTTATAATCGCTCCTTCCAAAATGTGACTGATAGCGATATTGTCAGCCAAATTGCAGGTGAAACTGGCATTGCATCCGGCACAATTACCACTACTACTATTGTTCACGATTATGTCTTTCAAGAAAATCAAACTAACATGGAATTCTTGCGGGAAAGAGCAGCCCGCTTAGGTTTTGAATTATATGTGCAAGATGGGAAGCTCAACTTTCGTCAACCTAAACAAGACCAGGCTTTATCCCTCAAATGGCTCGAAGACATTCACGGCTTTCGCGTCCGTGTTACCAGTGCTGAACAAGTGAGTTCTGTAGAAGTGCGGGGATGGGATTACACCACAAAACGACCAATTGTATCGACAGCATCAACAGAACAGGTAATCACCAGCACAGATAATGGTAAAGGTAGCCTATCCAGCACTAAATTTAGTATTCAACCCAAGATGATTGTCGTAGACCAGCCTGTGTTTAGTAGCAATGAAGCACAAAAAATTGCTCAGGCTTTATGTAACGAACTTGGGGGAGAATTTGTCTATGCAGATGCTAAAGGTGAAGGTAATCCTGAAATTAGGACAGGGCGAGTTATCAAGCTCACAGATATGGGGAAATACAGTGGCAGTTATTATGTAACTGAAACTCGTCATTTATTTCAAGAACGTAAATATATCACAGAATTCAGTGTGCGGGGGTTACGTCCCGGTGACTTATTTGCCACCTTATCACCACAAACACACCTGCAACCAGGACAAACTCTCTTAGTCGGAATTGTCAGTAATAATAAAGACCCCAAAGGCTGGGGTCGAGTCAGAGTTAAATTCCCCACATTGACAGAAGAACATGAAAGTAATTGGGCCAGAGTTGTAAGTGTTGGTGCAGGCCCGGGTAGAGGTTTTGACTGTTTACCAGAAGTTAATGATGAGGTGTTAGTAGCCTTTGAACATGGTGATATTCATCGTCCCTATGTGATTGGTGGGGTGTGGAATGGCACAGATGCACCACCGGAAACAGTAAATGACACAATTGTTGGTGGTAAAGTCCGCCTCAGAACTTTTAAAACCCGTGTAGGACATAAACTACAATTTGTAGAAGAAGATAAAGGCACTAAAAAAGGTGTTTATCTACAAACTGTTGGCGATCATAATTTTCGGTTAAATGATAGTGAGAAATTTGTCGAATTAGAGACTACTGGCGGTCACAAATATCGCGCTGATGATAGTAATAAAACAATTAGTTTAACTTCTACAGGTGATATTACAGTTAAATCTGGAACTACTGGCACAGTTAAGAAAATCAGCGTAAATGGTGGTGAAATTGCTCTCACTGCAACTCAAAAAATTACCCTTACTGTAGGAGCTACTAGTATAGAATTAACTCCTAGTGGTATTACAATGAAAACTGCTGGAACAATTAGTGTACAAGCTGGTAGTTCTATCAGTGTGCAATCTGGTGGTTCGTTGAGTGTAACTTCGGGTGCTTCAATTAGTGCTAGTGCAGGTGCTTCAATTAGTGCTAGTGCAGGTGCTTCAGTTAGCATTAATGGTGCAGCCACCGTAGGCATTATGGGCGGCATAATTCGCCTTAATTGTTAATAGACATTAGTCATTCTCCTTAATTCCTAATCCCTAATCCCCAATCTTCTATGTTTCCAGCAGCACGACTGACCGATATAACTGTTACAGGTGATCCCATTACTGCACCTGGTGTACCAAACGTCTTAATTGTGGGTTTACCCGCCGCTTGTGTTGGTGATTTAGTGGTGGGGCCTGTAGTTACAGGAAGTATTGTTATGGGTTCTTTTACTGTGTTAATTGCTGGACGACCAGCAGCACGAATTACTTCTCAGGTAGCTGGGGTGAATACGGTGACAGGTATACCACTAACTACAGTTATAGGTTTAGGTGCGCCAACTGTATTAATTGGCGGGTGAGAAACAAGTAGCTATGCTTGAGGGTGAGGGCAGAAGAGATTCCCTTAACCATTCAAAAATAAATTCACTTTTTAAGTCAGAATGTCCGCCGAAGTATAATTATTATTGATACACATCGTGCGAGGTACGGATGGTTACTAGTGTTTCTCATACTTTATTTGTTTGCACAACTTGCGCCAGTGTTTGGCAAGATGGTAAACGCATCGGTGAAAGTGGTGGTCAAAAACTTCTCAATAAGTTGCAAAATCTGGCGGAAAATTGGGAATTACGTGATCAGTTCCCTATCCAAGCAGTTGAATGTATGAGTGCTTGTAACCGTTCCTGTGTCGTGGCTTTTGCGGCTGAAGGTAAATTGACTTATTTATTTGGGGATTTAGTAGTTGATGATAGTATATCTGCTGTGCTTGAATGTGCCAGTAAATACTATGCTAAAGAAAATGGATTACTACCTTGGTCAGAACGTCCAGAACCATTAAAAAAAGGAATATTGGCCAAGATTCCATCTTTATCCTGAGAAGTAGGGAAAAATCAATTAAAAATTAAAAACTGGGAATTACCCAATTCCCAATTCCCAAATTTATGAATCGTGTTTTAATTCTGGGTGGAACTGGAGATGCAGCAGAATTAACTGCCAGAGTTGCAAAAATTCCAGGGATTGAAGCGATCGCATCTTTAGCCGGTCGTACTCGTGAACCATCAGTCCCAGAGGGGAATGTACGGATTGGTGGCTTTGGTGGTGTGTCTGGACTAGCTAATTATTTATGTCAGATGCAAGTTGACTTACTCATCGATGCTACCCATCCCTTCGCTAGTCAGATTTCCTGGAATGCGGCGGCGGCGGCAAATCAAGTTAATATACCCAGGTTAATGTTAATTCGTCCTCCTTGGGAGAAAGTAGTTGGTTATCGCTGGGTAGAAGTAGATAATCATCAAGCGGCTGCCAAAGTTCTGGAAAAGCAAGCAAAAAGAGTATTTTTAACCGTCGGTAGACAAGAGTTAGGAGCTTTTGCCCACTTAAAGAATATTTGGTTTCTGATGCGGATGATTGACCCGCCTGGTGCAGATGCTTTAGTTCCATCAGGAGTGATATTGTGCGATCGCGGCCCCTTTGCCTTAGAGAATGAGCGACAAATCCTGATTCAGCACAACATTGACACTATAGTTAGCAAAAATAGCGGTGGTAACGCTACCTACCCTAAGATAGTCGCCGCGCGGGAACTAGGTATACAGGTTGTGATGGTCAATCGTCCCCCCTTACCGCCAGGGGAGCAAGTAGCAGATGTTGATGGTGCAGTGACCTGGCTGCTAGGTCAAATAGGTTGAAAAAATGCCCAATAAGAAAGAGTGGGAGAAAGCATATCAATCGCTTTCATCTCCCACTCTGTCATTTGCTGCTGTAGCGTTCAGAAATCTTTACAGATATTGCCATTCATTTAGGGGGCTAATGTTATGAGTCAATGGCAAAACCTGTACAAATTAGATATTCCTTTTGCAGCAAATGCCAAGTTTAATTAGTCATAAATAATTTGCCTGAATTATGGCTGGTTAAAAATGTAGATAAGTGGTTAGCCCTTGATAACAACACCTTGGAAGTTGTTTATCTTCTATGTAATTTAACTTGTTAAATTTTACTTAGGTTGCCATTTTGGCAGGTTTTTAAATTTGTCATGGAAAATACTTAACGGTTAGTTGGAGACCATCGTAACGTTCCCTGCGGTAGCGTTGCGTATCCGTAGGATTCCCCCCGGAGCGTGTTGTAGACAGATAGGTTAACAGCTTTTCTCAATAAATTTGCATCGGTCTTAAGCGAGAAACTCATCTATTTAATTTCTAGCTTGAGGCTAATTTAATCTGGAAAGAACATATTTATATATAAGGTTATAGGTTCTGTCAACCTATGTACGTAAGTGAGGCTAACAATCATGTCAATTCAAACTATCACATCTGATTTACTTGTAGATTTATCTACAGCAGACCAGCAAATCATTGCTGGTGGACAAGGTGGTGGCGATCAAGAAGAATATAGCGGAGACAAAAAACGGGATAGATATTACTGCCGTTACTGCTATGACTGTCGCCGTTCATATGATTAAGTTCGCCTAACCACTGGCTCAACCAGTGATGTGAACGTTTGTCTCTCGCTCAAGATTTAATGTATCTTGAGCGAGTATAGATCATCGAGAATGCGATCTCATCACTTTTCGTCTTCCCCTTTGACTATTAATTAACTTCACGACTTGCCCAATAATTAAAGGTAAAAAACTCATTCCCAAGATTAACAGCCAACCATTGACACCAGGATCAGTCGTTTGCAAGACAGTTGACAATAATGGCACATAAACGGCAATCAGCAGCAATCCTGTACAAAAAACCAGCGCACCCCACACATAAGGATTGCGGGTAATCTCATTACGCAATAACCCAGAATCGCGATCGCGCATATTAAAAACGTGCCACAATCGCGTAAAACCCAAGGTCATAAATGTAATAGTTACAGCTTGCTTTTGGTTCATTCCTAGCCAAATAAACGCCAGAATAAAAGCACCCGCCAAAGTCGCCGCAATCACTAACCCATAACCCGCGATCGCTAGCCAATGACGACGAGCTAAAATAGGCTCGCTTGCTGGTCTGGGTGGACGTTTCATTAAAGCTGGTTCTGCTTCTCCTACCCCTAAGGCCAAAGCTGGGAAGGCATCATTAACAACGTTGATATACAAAATCTGTAATGGTAGCAGGGGTAAAGGTGCATTCAATAATGAGGCGATGCTAACTAAGATAATCTCGCCCACATTACCAGATAGCAAATAGATAGTAAATTTCCTGATGTTATTAAAAATAGCTCGTCCCTGTTCCACCGCCGCCACAATGGAAGCAAAAGCATCATCTTGCAGTACCATATCAGCCGCTTCTTTGGCGACTTGCGTTCCTCTTTGTCCCATTGCTATGCCGATATCAGCTTTTCGCAAAGCTGGCGCATCATTAACACCATCACCGGTCATGGCGACTACTGCTTGATGACGTTGATGCAGGTTAATTAAATTCAGCTTTTGTTCGGGACTAACTCTAGCTAAAACCGAGGCTTCCACGATACGCTGGCTTGCTTCGGGGGATAGTTCTTCAGGATTTCTCAGGTCTTGACCTAAAACTACATCAGCTTGTTGATTATTGGTTAAACCAACAGCGATCGCAATATTTTTGGCAGTTACAGGTTGGTCGCCTGTCACCATCACTACTCGTATTCCCGCTTGTTGACATTCTTTAATTGCTGGTATGACTTCTTCACGGGGAGGATCTAATAAACCGACAATTCCCAACAAAATTAAATCTTCGTAGGGGTCGGCTTTCTCGGAAGCAGTAGTTTTTTGAGCCAAGGCGAGAGTTCTTAAACCTTGTTGTGCTAATTGATTGACTCGTTCTTGCCAATGCTGTCGTGCTGTCTCGGTCATTTGTGCTTTTCCTGAGTCGGTGAGGATGCAAGAACAAGCTTGCAGGACAGCCTCCGGTGCGCCTTTGACAGCAAATCGATACTGACCATCTAATTGGTGAATTGTCGCCATCATCTTTAAGTCTGGATCAAAGGCTTCTTCCCGAATTTCGGACATTTGTTCTAGCAATTGCTGACGCTGCACCCCAGCTTTTGCGCCTGCAACTAACAACGCCACTTCCATCGGGTCGCCTACTACCCGGCTTTCATTTGAGCTTTCTGGCTGTAAAGCTGCGTTGTTACACAACACCCCAACTTCTAACAGTGCTGGGAGAACTGGATTTTCTCTAGGATTAAATGTTTCATTGTGGCGTTGAAATGAGCCTTTGGTTTCTAAACCTTCCCCAGTCACTTGTATTTCACCAGCGTCAATCATGATGCGGCGTACAGTCATCTGATTTTCGGTGAGTGTCCCGGTTTTGTCGGTGCAGATGACGCTAGTTGCACCTAAAGTTTCCACAGCCGAGAGTTGATTAATCAGTGCATGACGTTTTGCCATGCGCCACATTCCCCGCGCTAAGGCGACTGTAGCTACAATTGGTAAGCCTTCTGGTACTGCTCCCACTGCTAGAGCGATCGCAGTTTCTACCATTAAAAATATATCTCTACCGGCAACAATTCCTGCGATCGCCACGACAATCACGATGGCGATTGTCACCCAAACTAACCACTCTCCTAGCTCATCCAAACGCTTTTCTAGGGGGGTTTTTTGTTCTGCACCGGCTTGTTGTGCTAATTCGGAAATGTGGCCTAACTCAGTTTTCATCCCAGTGGCTACCACTACCCCTTCCCCAGAACCACGAGTTAAAGCCGTACCCTTGTACAACATATTGAGATGCTCTGCGAGGGGAATATCTCCAGACAACGGCGGCAAACTTTTACCTACGGGGACTGATTCTCCAGTCAGGGATGACTCATTAACTTGCAGATTTGCCGCCTCAAGCAAGCGTAAATCAGCTGCGATCGCATCCCCAGCTTCTAAAATGACAATATCCCCTGGAACTAATTCTACAGATGGGATTTCTTGTAATCTACCGCCGCGACGAACTTTGGCTGTAGTGCTACTAAGTTTTTGTAGTGCCTCCATTGAGCGAATAGCTTTATATTCTGTGAAAAAACCGATAGCAGTATTAATCACAATAGCTATGAGTACAGCAATGCCTTCAATCCATTGACTAAAGGCAAATGATAAAGCAGCCGCTACAGCTAATATGCCAATAATCAAACTTTTAAATTGTTCTATAAATATTTGCCAAGCACTCTTGCCTTTTGCTTCCTGCAAGCGATTTTCACCATACTGCTTGCGTCGATTTTCCACTTCTGATTCCGTCAAACCTTGGTTAGTGGAGACATCAAGCTCGTCAAGGATTTGTTCTAAAGTAAGAGTCCAAGGTTGATTGGGAAGCTCCGCCATGAATGTCGCTCTACTTGATAAAGTGCTAAATTTTTAATTCATACGCCTTTTTTTACTTAACTACTAATTTTTATTTTGATTATCTATCAGAAGTAAGGATTTTCCTGGAAATCCCTCTTTAGAGAGTGTGAGTATTCAGTTTCCGATCAATGAGATTCAAAGTACAACTTAAAAAAGTTTCTTCCTATTCCCCACACCCTCAACATCAAAGCTGATTACTATATCTTGGGAATGAAGGAAAACATAAATTTATTACCTAGCCTTGTATTAATGTCATTGATTTGAAAACAAAGGTTAGGAGTATCAATATGTCAGCAGTAATGAATAAAGCTGAGTGTAGTACAGGCACAAGAAATGAACATTTTGATTTAATTAGTATTATGTACCACACTCTCGAAGGTGCGGCAATTTATGAACAATACATTCAAGATGCTAATGAGTCTGGTGATAGAGATTTAGCTAATTTCTTCCAAGAAGCAAAAGACACAAACTGCAAGTTAGCAGATAGAGCTAAACAACTTCTAACACAGCGTCTTAGCAAGAGTTAATCCTGCTTCAATACGGTTTGGATAAGAGTATTAGTAGGTTTGTTTGAGGTTTTGTGCAACCCAACACCTACTTGCAAATTTTGGGTCTACGTTCCTCAACCTAACCTACACATTTTAATTTTTTAGGACTAACCGAACCGTATTGCATCATGCTCAAAACTAAATAAAAGAATCAAACGAAATGACATTTTAAAATTCGTAATGGGCTGCGCCCCGCTACGCTAACGTAATTGGGCATCAACAGTTACCAGTCACTTGATTTATCTAACTTATTCAGGATTTTTTATGGAGCAATACCAACTGGTCTAACTCTTGCTGCATCTTATTGAGAACTAATTCATAACATTGATCAACATAATGGCGATCGCTTGCTGCTTCCCGTCCGTAACGTTCAAATACAATGGGTGGACAAACCCGTGTTTTAATTTGTACAGGAAAAGGAATATTAGGTAAAGGGCCAATGGCTAGACCCCAAGGCCAACCTACATAAATGGGAAATACTTCGGGATCAATATCAAACAACCAAGGCATTCCCGACTCATGCAAGCGTTGCATAACTTTGTATAAATCAGCTAAAACAATCAGCGTATCGTGCGCCCCGTAGGAAATTGCAGGTACAATCGGCACATTTTCCCGCAACGCTAATTTAATAAATCCTTGCCGTCCCGCAAAATATATTTGATTGCGTAAACTATACGGTCGAAACACATCTTCCGCTCCACCAGGATACACTAACAAACTTGCTCCTGAGCGCAAAGCCGCATAAGCCATTTTAGGATGAGCCATAATAGCCCCAGTTTTACCTGCTAATTGCGCTACCTGTTTGTTTACTTGCCAAGCCTTGGGGTGCATCAAACCATAAGTTGGTCGCTCTACACCAAAGCGGCGAAACCAGTCATACATCATCATCAACATATCAGGTGCGGCTAGTCCTCCATTGTGAGAACCAACAATTAAGGCTTTTTCCTGTGTTGGGATATTTTCCCAACCACTAGTCTGCACGCGAAAATAATAATCGTACAAAAAGCCCAAGAAGGGCATCAGGGATTGGATGAACTTTGGATCTCTTTCCTCTAAAGACCATCCGGGTTTGGTGTTCTGGGGATGTTGCTTTGGTAACATTTAGGCATTCTAGCAAAGGCAAAAAGGAAATCCTAGCAGTTTTTGATGGAGTCGAGAGGAGGAGTTGACAACTCCCCAATTTCAACTGCCTTGAATGCAAGAATTCTGCGTAAAGCCTGCGTGCGGCATAGCTTCTCCTGTCGGATAGGCTGCGCCAACGCCTAACGCGTAGCGTGTCGTAGACATAAGTTCTGTAGGCGGGTTTCCCAACCTAGGAAACTTTTCAAGATGAATTGTTAATTTTGCCTTGTTCGGTGATAGGCTATCTGCGTGAGGAGTGTAGAGGTATTGAAAATGAGTAAGTTGCGGGTGGGACTGCTGTTTGGTGGACGTTCTGGGGAACATGAAGTTTCCATCAGTTCAGCGCGGGCGATCGCTAAAGCTCTGAGTACCGCAGAAAATGCTAATAAGTATGAAATACTGCCTTTTTATATCCAAAAAAATGGGCGTTGGTTAGCAGGAGAAGCCCCCCACGAAGTTCTGACATCCGGTGTACCTCTGTTAGACGCTCCTAACTCTTCATCTGGAGAATCAGAGGATCTCGTATCTCCTACAAAAATACCAGCTCTTGACCGTTGGCAATCACCCTCTCAAGTAGCAGAAGTAGATTTGTGGTTTCCGATTCTGCACGGACCCAATGGGGAAGATGGTACGATTCAGGGTTTACTTACTTTAATGCAAGTTCCTTTTGTCGGTTCTGGGGTTTTGGGTTCGGCTTTGGGGATGGATAAGATAGCCATGAAAATGGCTTTTGAGCAAGCAGGTATCCCTCAAGTAAAATACAAAGCCGTTACTAGAGCGCAAGTATGGTCAAATCCTTGTGTATTTCCCAAATTATGTGACGAAATTGAGATCGCGCTCGGCTATCCTTGTTTTGTGAAACCTGCTAACCTTGGCTCATCGGTAGGCATTAGCAAAGTGCGATCGCGCCAAGAATTAGAAGCAGCTTTAGATAATGCCGCTAGTTATGACCGGCGAATTATTGTGGAAGCTGGTGTGACAGCCAGAGAAGTAGAGTGTGCCATTTTAGGTAATGATCAACCCCAAGCCTCTATCGTAGGAGAGATTACCTTTAACAGCGATTTTTACGATTATGAAACCAAATATACTCAAGGGCAAGCAGATTTACTGATACCTGCACCCATTCCCGACGAAATCAGCCGTAAAATTCAGGAATTGGCTGTGCAAGCCTTCGCCGCCGTTGATGCGGCTGGGTTAGCCAGAATAGATTTTTTCTATGTGGAAGCCACAGGAGAAGTGTTGATTAATGAGATCAACACCCTACCAGGTTTCACAGCTACTAGTATGTATCCTCAACTGTGGTCTCATAGCGGCGTTCCCTTCCCAGAATTAGTAGATTGCTTGATTCAGTTGGCTTTAGAACGACATGAGTCAATTCAAAGTGCAAAATTAAAGGATTCTTAGGCACTGGGAATTGGGAATTGGGAATTGGGCATTGTCTCTTTCTCCCCTACTTCCCCTACTTCCCTTGCCCCCTGTCACCTGTCCCCTGTCCCCTGTCACCTTTTTGTAGCCTAAATGGCACAAAAAAGCTACTAGAATCTGAAAATTGGCTACGGATAGCTGATAGCTCGCCCCTTTAGTACAATTTATTGACTAGAGGGGAAACAATCTGTAATTGATCATGGAAAACAGTCAAAGCGTACAGCATGAGCTAACCCAGGTTAAAAAAACCAAAGTAGAGCCGGCAAAAAGTAGCTCAAACATTTTCATTTTTCTGCTGACACGTCATCCTTTGCTGTTATTGACCGGTTTTTTAGCAACGTGTCTAGGATCTGCTACCCTTGCCGTGTACAACCTGATCCATGTGAGTGATGTGGAACAGGTAGAATCAGAATCAGTCCCGGCTGTAGTGGAAGCACCCATTACCACAAACCCAGATATAAGTAATCCCATACCACTATGGATGATAGTGGCGATCGCTTTCAGTTGTGCCAGTGGTTGCTGGGTAATTCTCCGGTTAGTAAACCAGCCTCAAAAACGTCCCACAGTTGTCAAAAAACGCGTTCCAGTTGCTCAGATTTCATTAACACCCACCCGCCAGCAAAAATTGGCCAGGCATACTTTAAATACTCAATCAGTTTTTGCATCGATACAACCATTGCCACCACTCGCGCCAATGGCATATAGAAAAAAACCTATCATGAGCATTCTACCGCAGGAACATAAGCATCCGTTAGATAGGGGCAAGGAATCTTTAGCCGATTTAGTTGATTGGCGTAAGCATAATTCCTTGTCTGCTTTGTTACAGAAATATTAATATACTCTTTTTGTAGTTATAGACCATCGCACGGCTTCAATTTTGAATTTTCCGCAGGGGCTGACCCCTGCTCTAAGACTATTTTTTTTCTATAATTTCCTGCTTGTCAGAAAAAATGTTTGAATAAACATCAGACACAGAGAAATCAAGGAGGAGTAAAATGGGACTGAGTGATGGACTCTTAGACGCTAACAAGAAAGCTATGGTTGTAAATGACTGCTGCAACATGATAGAGTCCCAGCTTGCAGCCAAGTCTGGTATCAGTGGTATTGCCTTGAGAACTGCCTTTGCTGCCCTTAAGGGAGTTAAACCTGGGTATATTCCTTACGTTGTCGAACAGCTGCTACCGCCATGCTTCAGTGCAATTGATCCCATTTGGAGTGAGGGTATGCAGCAAGGCGACCCAGTTGCACATTTAGTTGGTAGTCGTTCTCGCACGGCAGACGCACTACTCAGTGTCACCGATACTAGAGTTAAGAACAGCAGTCGTTCCATCGTGCGCGGAACATATGAAAAATTGCGCGGTTCAGCTAAACAACACGTAGAGGAAGCTGTACCAGACTTAGCTAAGGTAATTCAGGACTATACAAAAGCTTAAATTAAAAAACAAGCAAAGTTCAAACAGTAAACTACCTACACTGACCTGACGGTACAGTGTGGGCTTTTAGTAGCCCTGAAGTGTCTGTGCTGAGTTCACAACATAAACAGTTCTAGCCTCTGGGCTGGTTTACAAAAGCAACTCCAATAGGTGCTATATTTTTTGCTCCATTTAAATCAGTATCACCACTCCAAGAGCAGTCCTAATTATTGCACTTGAAATGTTTATCTCTGCTCAAATAAAATCAATATATCCAAGTTTTTATTATTCTTGATCACTGCCGAAGGACACACAAGGACTATCAATTTCCTGTGCAGGTAGGAATGAACTACAAAAAATGACAGTAGAGCAGTTAACCCCGATTTCGTCAGGGTGAATACACTCTATTAATTCTTGTGTCTGGACATGAAAGGCACAGTCATTGCACATGGTTTGACATGGCATCGTGGTAAATACTCCTTCAAGCAGATGCCGATTTGTTGTAATTCTTTATCTTGAATTTAAAAAAAATCTCAAAATAATACTACCTATTTTCGATAAATTTGCTGTATCCTAGATTTCCTTGGGTATTTTTTTCAACACTTAAGTTCATAAAACTTTCTTACGGATCTATATCATGATTCTTGAAGAACTTGATTATCTCTCCAAGAATCGGCGTTTAGATGCAATTTTTTCTGTCAATATTTCAAACTGAGGAAATAAAATGGATATAACTCAAATGGATATAAGACTCATCAAAAAATCAGAAAAACTTCTCCTGGAGAAGATTAAGATGATGGAAGAAGCTGAAGAGCAAAATCCTCAAGCTGATAATTTTGATGATCAAGAACCAATAGTTGACGAAAAACCAAATTTATATACTGAAGCTGAAGCAAGAGAGCCATATTATATTCCACAAAGCAACTATCCTGTAGTTCAATCTGTTGGAAACTCTGGATGGCAAGTTTCTGATATTTGGCGCGATATCAGAGTAGATAACTTTTGTAATGACTAAGTAAACTAAATTAACCCATACAATATGGGTTTATCACACCAATCTGAACTACCAAAGATCATCTCTAAAAGGATATAATTGATCACAAATAATTTCTGTTATTGAAACATCTGCGTCGCTTTGAGCATATGGTAAGTAATAATTAGCTGTGTCAACGCCAAGGGGTAACTTTGCAGTGTTTCCCCGGTTGTGCCGGCAATCTTACCAATTTCTGGGTTGCTCTCGCGATCGCATATACTTCTTAAGTGAGGCATATCAGAACAGATAATATGCTCTAATTTATTCACCTGTTCTAAGGTGGCGTGACCGTCAACTTCTAGAACATCTACGGGTTTACTCATATCCCGGTCTAATCCGAGACGAATGGCTGACCCAGTATTACCACTGGTTAATTTGATAATGGGGGTAAAATCTGGGTGCGGAATTGTAGGACGCATGACCAAACGCACGTTTAGGTGTCCGTTAGTTTCATCGTCTGCGCCTTCTGGTGGATAAAAACTCACGACAATATCCGACCATTGTCTTTGGGGACGAATAAATTGATCTGAATCGAGTTCACGCTTTTCTAATTCTGCTAATACTTGTTCTGGGGTGTAGCCTCGTTTAAGAGTGTCCCGTTTAATTTTCCATTTGGCGCGTAAATCTTCCGGAGGCGCAAGGTAAACTTTCACATCATAACAATCACGGGCTGCACGGGTAGAATAACCAAGCAAACCTTCAATAATGACAAATTTATTGGGTTTAATGTACTGTGGCGGCTCGAAAGTCCCAGTTTTGTGACTATAAACTGGTTTAAGAATTGGCTGTCCTGTGCGTAGCAGCGATAGGTGCTGCTGCATAATATCTAAATGGTTACAGTCGGGATGAAGGGCTGTAATACCGGTTTCTGCACGTTGCTTGCGATCATAACGGTGATAATCATCAGTACAGATCAGCGTGACATTTTCCGGTCCTAGTACCTGAGCAATTCCTCTAGTGAGTGTAGTTTTTCCAGCAGCACTATCACCAACAATACCAAGAATTATTGGACGGCTCATTCATACCCCCCCGATATAAGCAAGTTTAAGAATCAATTCGCAGAGAATGTGTTTTTATTTTAAAGGGGTTTTGGCGAAGTCAATCAAGCACGAACATTTGTGCAACATCTCTATACATCTTGGGGATTGGGGATTGGGAAGAAGCTTCTTTGCGTTTAACTAAATAAAAGAAGTGTTTCATATTTGCCTTATGGCAATTGCTTTGAGATATACCAGAGTAGTAGACAGTGTTGGGGATCATGACAGGGTAGGGAATATGGTGACATTAAATGTTTCTGAATTAGAACAAATTGATCAGTTTCACCGTCTGCAATTAACTTTGTGCGATCGCTGGCAAACTACCGAACTATTTGATACTGGGGAGGCGGATATTATCGTCATTCCTTCCCTCAGTATCGACCAGCGCGAAATCCAAAAAGTTGAAGGCTTTGAACATTATGAAGAAAGATTACTTTTTACATTGATGCGGTTAAGAAATCCCCGGACTAGGTTAATTTATGTCACATCAATGCCGTTACATCCCAGTATTATTGATTACTACCTACAATTATTGCCTGGTATCCCTTTTTCTCATGCGCGCAATCGCTTGCTTTTACTTTCTACCTATGATTCATCACCCAAACCCCTGAGTCAAAAAATTTTAGAACGTCCTAGATTAAGAGAAAGAATTCGGCAAGCTATCAGACTAGAAAAATCATTGATGGTCTGCTATAACTCCACCAATTTAGAAGCGGAATTATCCTTAAAATTAGATGTGCCATTATATGCGGCTGCACCAGAGTTACAAATCTGGGGGACAAAAAGCGGTAGTCGGCAAATATTTGCAGAAAGTGGAGTTCCCCATCCAGATGGTAGTGAACTAGTCTGGAATTCTCAAGATTTAGCTATAGCAACCAGTGATTTATGGGAACGCCAACCGACATTACAACGGACGGTAGTCAAATTAAATGAGGGGATTTCAGGAGAAGGAAATGCACTGCTAGATTTACGTCCCATCATGCACCTAGCACCAGGAAAAGGAACTCAAGCTGAAAGAGTAGCAGCAATTAGCGATCGCTTCTCTACTATGCGCTTTCAAGCCAAACAAGAAAATTGGCTGAATTTTGCCGGACGAATTGCCGAATTAGGGGCAATTGTAGAGGTATTTGTGGAAGGAGAAATTAAGCGATCGCCTAGTGTTCAAGGACGGATTACCGCCACAGGAGAAGTTGAAATCCTCTCCACCCACGACCAAATTCTGGGCGGACCAGACGGGCAAATTTATCTCGGCTGTCGATTCCCAGCCGATGAAAGCTACCGCCTGCAATTGCAGCAGTTAGGGTTAAAAGTTGGCAGAAAACTAGCAGAAAAAGGTGCTTTAGAAAGATTTGGTGTAGATTTCATTACCGTTGACCAAGGTAACGGTAAATGGGACATCCAAGCAATTGAAATTAACCTCCGCAAAGGTGGTACTACTCATCCTTTCATGACCTTGAAATTATTAACCAATGGTCGTTATGACCTATCTACCGGGTTATTTTATAGTCAACAAGGTCGCCCCAAATATTACATCGCCACAGACAACCTACAAAAAGACCGCTATCGGGGATTATTACCAAACGATTTAATGGATATCATCGCCCACCATAGATTACATTTTGATAGCTGCACAGAAACCGGCACAGTCTTTCATCTCATGGGTTGTCTATCCCAGTTTGGCAAATTGGGATTAACTAGCATTGGTGATTCACCCCAACAAGCAGAAGACATCTATAACAAAGTTGTTAAAGTTCTCGATGAAGAAACCCGCAGCGAAACACCAAATTTCTCCTTGTTCTCAGATTACACTTTCCCCGTCGCCTGGGATGGATATAGTTAGATTTTTTGCGTCTTACCAAGGAGTATGCGCAATACAGTTCGGAAAGACAATTTGCCAAAATAATAAACCCTGTAAAGACGTTGCATTGCAACGTCTCTACTATTTCTTAATTACGAATTACGAATTACGAATTAC
Source organism: Anabaena sp. UHCC 0399 (assembly GCF_034931465.1). Taxonomy (NCBI): domain Bacteria; kingdom Bacillati; phylum Cyanobacteriota; class Cyanophyceae; order Nostocales; family Nostocaceae; genus Anabaena; species Anabaena sp. UHCC 0399. The sequence goes on from NZ_JAYGGZ010000017.1 coordinate 48,013, forward strand.
GAATTACGAATTAGTTTAACTCTGTGCTGGAATGAGGCTGGCATTTTTACTTGCACTATCCCAAACTATCCAATTACAAGCATCATCTACATCAGCTTGATTCGTTGTGACTTTAAAATAAAGCTTGTTTGCACCTTTGGGTTCAATCGCAAAGTCGGCATTTTGGGCATAGACAACGATAAAGCCTCTATCTCGTAGACAATACATCGCCCAGGCTTTCAAAGATTGTTTATGTGGTTCGTGGGCAATGGGTGGTTTGGTGATTACGTCTTCAATTACCTGAAATATCGATATTGGCATCTTACTATTGTGGGTCGCAACGAATTTCAATCATAAAACCATCAGGGTCATAAAAATACACCCCTCTACCAGTAGGACGACTGACAGGGCCATAAGCAATTTTAATTTGATTTTCTGCCAAAACTGCCACCGCTTGCTCAAATAATTGCGGATCAATGTCAAAGGCGAGGTGATATGCTCTAGTGAAACTTTTTTCTGGGTCGGGATTCGGTGGTGTTAAACCCGGTGTCCAAAATAAATCCAAGACCATACCATCGGGAGTGACAAAGTTGGCAACTTTTCCCTCTGCTACTAGTTCCACTAAGGTAGTCGGGACTTCATCGCCAGTAAGTTCATGCAATCCCAAAATCGTTCCATAAAAATCGCGGGAAGCTTGCATATCTTTAACATTCAGCGCAATGTGATGCACCTTCCGCAAATTACCAGCAGCCAGAAAATTTTTCATAGTCTCCCTGTCACCTTTCCCCTGTTACCTTCTATTTCCGGTATTCATCACCACAATCACCAATCACCTGATACAAGTCCCGTGATTTTTGAGATATAGTGTTGATGCGATCGCTATCTTCAGCATCTAAATTCAAACTAAATATTTTGGCGTTATCTTCTATATGTTCCGCTATTCCCAGCCTCGCACCAACTATTACGCCACCAACGGCTGGCTGATCCAAAATGGATCTCACTGCGACGTTAGAAATACTGACTCCATGTTTATCAGCTATTTCTTTCAGGGTAGATAGCAACTCTTGAAATAATTCCCAACCACCCCAACCATCAATCATATTTTTATATTTTCGCAAGCTGACTGTAGTTAAATCAAAGCTGCGTGGTTTTGGTTTACCTAAATACTTCTCTGATAGAAATCCACCACAAAGCGAGCCATAAGTAAATAGTTTAATGTCATGCTGTTGACAAAACTTGATCATATTCACTTCTGGACGGCGGTCAACGAGAGAAAATTGCACTTGATTAGAAACAATTTTAATACCTGCTTCAGTAATGATTTGCAGATGTTCTGTATCAAAATTAGTTAAAGCCAGATGTTTAATTTTACCCTCAGTTTGCAGTTCCGCCATATATTTGAGAGCATCTAAATAGTTTTTATCTAGATATTCCCACCAGTGAAACTGCATCAAATCCAAAGATTCTACATCCATTCTTCTCAGGGAAATATCAATATTTTCCTCAACAAATTTCTTCGTCATTTTCCCAGGACGAGGAACCCATTTTGTAAAGGCTTGTACCTGAGATAAAGCTTCTTTTCCACGGGTAGCAGCTAGCTGACGACGAAATTCACCAATAAAATCTTCTGCTGGCCCATAATGGTCTGCTAAATCCCAAGTAGTAAAACCTGCATCCACATATTTGAACATACTTTCAATGGCAGCTTGAGGATTAATTCTGCCATGTCCGCCGGATACTTGCCACATACCATTTAATATCCGACAAATATTTAAATCTGGAGTAAATTGTAACCGACTTTCTGCTGATAACATGATTTTTTTTCGGAAGTTTAAGCAATGACTAATAACTAATAACTTTGTTATTTCCAACCTTTTTCTGCTTGTTCTAAAACATAAGCAGCAACCTCCTGAATCTCTTGCTCAGTGAGGCGGTCTTTATAAGCTGACATATTACTTTTACCATTAGTAACAATGCCTGTAATAGACTCTAGAGAATCCATACCATATCTTTTTAGTGTTTTCTTCTGTAAGTTCTTACCTCGCCTAATGATGTTACCTCCGTTAATATGACAACCCGCACAGTGAACACTAAAGATATTCGCACCGTTGGCTATATCTGCGGCATTCACAGGTAAAGTAAAAGTGTTAGTCATCAATAACATGATAAACACTAATGTAAGTATTTTGTTAATATATATCTTCACCATTATTTATCCTAAATATCAATCGATACTTATTTTCTCATACATAGGCGATCGTTCATACAAGTATCTTAAAATTTTTGGCATTTATGAATAATTTAATATAGGATTAATATTTGATTTTGAACGGAGACATAGGGTGTGTTGGCGACAATGTGATGCACCCTACAAATACTTAATTTTCTGCAAAAATCAAACCAGATTACCATATTACTCTGTATGAAGAGATAAAGAGGAAGTTTCTATCTAAAGGAAGTTACTAAACTCAAAAGCTCGTGACATAATGACTATAGAAGACCATAATTGAAGAATTTTATCCAAATTATCTAAATACTAGAGTAGAAAATGGCTAATAATATCAAAGAGCAAATTCAATCAGATTTGCAACAAGCAAAAGCCACTGGTCAGTTAAGAACTGAACGCATTCGTGAAATTGTGAAATCGGCTGTTTCTCAAGCCGCTTCTGAGTTTAAAGAAGGTTCTCAAGAAATTCGTGCCATTGTCAGAGATGCTGTTTCAACTGTAATTGAAAACCTCCAAGAGAAAAGTACAGAATTTAAAGAGGAGGTTACAGCATCAATAGAAGGTGCAATAGAAGGAGTAAATACTAAAAGACATGAAGCTATTGTTAAAACTCAGTCAGAATTGCAAAGACTCCAAGCTCAATTAGATGGCGAAGAAGAAAAACTCCAGCAAGATGTTGATGGAATTTTAGCAGATATTGAAGAAACTGGTAAGGAAAATACTACTACCACTAAAAATACCATTGACGCTGCTATTAATGCCATCAAAGATAGTGAAGAAGTGGGACTCTTAAAGAAACGTTATGCTCAACTCCAAGCACAACTAGCTATTGTTCGTGCTAACGTAGCTGCACGTTATGGGGGACGTTCTGAAGAGGTTAAACATTATCTAGATGAAGCCAACAACTGGTATAGTCAGGCTCGACCCCAAGCAGAGGCTCTGGCTACACAGGTAGAGGAGAAGCGATCGCAGCTAGATGATAAGCTAGGCGAAGCTGGTACAGCTATAGCTAGAAAAGAGCGTCAACTTAAACAAACCTTGCGAGAGTTATTGCTAGCAACTGCTGATTTATTCAAAGATAAAGAGCCTACCAAAGAAGATAAAGAAATTGTACATAAATAGGCTTTTAATTCTACATCATAAACCCCGGTTTCTTCAAGAAATCGGGGTTATTGCTTTTTACGAATGAGTTAGTTAGGAATTAGCCTACTGACTGGCAATTAATCAAATTAAAACCCAAATTTTAGTAAGTACCTCTTCCGGTATTCATTTGTTCTTCATGTTTAGCAATTACCCAAATTGCATGAATACTACCTGGAAGCCAACCTAAAAGGGTGAGCAAAATATTAATCACTAAAGTTGGACCAACTCCAACAGTCAAGAAAACACCTAAAGGTGGTATTAACAAACCGAGAATAAAACGTAATAATTTCATGAGATTGCTATTAATTTTTCAAGTTTATTCACATTGTCTTGAATCAACCAAATTACTAACTCCATCTCAGGAACTATCTATTGAGATAGAGAATTAATTTGATTAACACTGCTACTGATACTTATTGTTATCTAGATGGCAATTCACCCTGAGTTTCTACATCTGGACTCAAAGCTAGATTTTTTTCAGCGAAATACTTGCTAATGAATGTGTTAGCCAAAGATAAGACTACAGGCCCCAAAATAAAAGCAATCACACCATGAACACTAAATCCAGGAACTAGTGCGGCTGCTAAGGAGAAACAAATACCGTTAACTACTAGAGAAAATGCTCCTAGAGTTAAGAAATTGAGGGGTAAAGAGAGAGTTGAGATAATTGGTTTGACTGACCCATTAATTAAACCAATTACCACAGCAGCAATTAAAGCGGCTGGAAAATTAGCAATGTTAACACCAGGCACAACTAAATCCACAATTAGTAAGCTAAGTGCTGTAGCTAGAGCTATTAAAAAAGTTCCCAACATTTTTTCACCTAAAAATCAGAGAAAATTATTTCAAATTTCCTCTACTATCTTCAAATAATGCCTTAAATAAAGCATCTCTTGCTAGATAGATTATGTTTCTTCCAAAGGGATGATTTAAGTCAATAAGTTTTTATACCCAATCCCCAGAAGTTAATTAATTTTGATTTTTGACTTTTGACTTGATTAGTCCCCTACTTCACTGCTTTCATCGACAGACTAATACGCTTTAATTTCTCATTAACTTCTAAAACCCGCACTTTTACCACTTGTCCCACTTTGACAACTTTTTTGGGGTCATCTATAAATCTGTCGGCGAGTTGGGAGATATGCACCAAGCCGTCTTGATGGACACCGATATCAACGAATGCGCCAAAGTTGGCGACATTGGTGACAATTCCCTCTAGTTCCATTCCTTCTTGCAAGTCCCTGATTTCTTTAATACCTTCTTTAAAGGTGGCGTACTTAAATTCTGCACGGGGGTCTCTACCTGGTTTTTCTAGTTCTTTGAGAATGTCGCGCAGTGTGGGTTCGCCAACGGTATCGGTGACGTATTTTTTTAAGTTGGTCTTTTGCAGTTTTTCGGCAATTTGCGTTACTTGATTTAATGGTACGTTTAAGTCAGAGGCGATCGCTTCCACTAATTGGTAACTTTCTGGATGCACTGCTGTATTATCCAAAGGGTTATCTCCGCCACGAATGCGAAGAAACCCAGCCGCTTGTTCAAAGGCTTTAGGCCCCAGTTTCGGTACTTTCATCAGCTGTTTCCGATTTTTAAACGCTCCATACTGATTGCGATAGGCCACAATATTATTAGCAACTGTGGGTGTAATCCCCGAAACAAAAGTTAATAGTTCCTTCGATGCCATATTTAAGTCCACGCCAACGTAGTTAACGCAGCTTTCTACAGTCTCATCTAATTTCTTCTTCAACAACTTTTGATCAACATCATGCTGATATTGTCCTACACCAATTGATTTAGGATCAATCTTGACCAATTCAGCTAAAGGGTCTTGTAACCGCCGGCCAATACTAATAGCACCACGGACTGTAATATCTAAATCGGGAAACTCGTCAATTGCCACTTGACTAGCAGAATATATAGATGCACCAGACTCATTGACTATGACCTTTACGGGTTTCTGGTCTAGTGCTTGTAATACTTGCGCAACAAACTCATCTGTCTCACGAGAAGCTGTACCATTACCAATAGCAATTAACTCAATTTTGTATTTTTCAATCAACTTTTTGAGAGTTTGAGCAGCTTTAGCACGTTGTTCAGCAGCTTGATGGGGAAATATCGCTTGATATTCTAAAAATTTGCCAGTTTGTTCGAGAATTGCGGTTTTACAACCAGTTCTAAATCCCGGATCTATAGCTAAAGTTGGTTTCATTCCCGCCGGTGCAGATAGCAATAATTCTCGTAAATTTGCTTCAAAGGTTTTGATTGATTCTATATCTGCATAATTTTTCTTTTCAGCAATTACTTCTGTAATCAGAGAAGTTTTCATCAGACGATTAAAAGCATCTTTTAGCATCGCTTGATAAAAATCTCGAATTTCTCGGACTTTCGTTTTAATTTCTTGGGATTCTAGATGGGAAAGGACAAAATCTTCATCAAAGGTAAGATTAAAGTTTAATACTTCCTCCGCTTCACCCCGACATAAAGCCAGCAGGTTATGAGGCGCAATATTTTTGACTTTAATTTGATAATTCCGGTACATTTCAAACTTAGTTGTACCTTCAGGGTGACTATCTTTAATGCGGGAGATAAACACACCATTTTCGAGGAAATAATCACGAATATAGGCACGTGAATTCGCTTTTTCGGCTACTTCTTCCGCTAGAATATCAGCTGCACCCTTTAACGCTTCATCTGTGGTTTTTACCCCTGTAGTTTCCGAAATATATTTTGCTGCTTCTGCCTGTAATGATGAGGAAACAGGGTTTTTGACATTTAAAGATTTGATGAATTCTGACAGAGGTTGCAAACCTTTCTCTCTAGCGATAGTCGCGCGGGTGCGTCGTTTTGGGCGATATGGTAAGTATAAATCCTCAAGTTCTGTTTTTTGTAAGCAAGATGAGATTTTATTTTTTAATTCGTCGGTCAGTTTACCTTGTTCTGCGATCGCTTTTACAATGGCTGACTTCCTTTCCTCTAATTCCGTTAAGTAAGTATACCTATCAGCTAAATCACGTAATTGGATTTCATTCATTTCTCCAGTGCGTTCTTTCCGGTAACGTGCAATGAAGGGAATTGTCGCACCCTCTGCCAAAAGTTCTAGCGCGTTTTCTACCTGATGAGGTTTGAGTTCTAGTTCAGTTGCCAGTATATGTGGAATGTTTTGCATCGGGTGTCTCAGGAAAAATATGAGTCCTAAAGTTAATATGCTAAATGGTTGTGCCAGTAACAGCACTGAGTGTTAAGCTAAATTACTATGTAACTGGGTAATCTTAACAAAATATGTAGTTGTTTTAAGAAATTTATTGTGATGCCATCAACTAAGATGTAATATTAACAACAATTAGAAAAAAAATTTCTATCTGCTTTGATTAAAGCTTTACATTTTCATTTGTGGAGGTGAATAAAAATGCCCTTGTTTTTTCTGATTCCTCTTGTTACAGGTTTAGCAACTGGTTACATATCACAAAAGTGTCATGATGAAACCGGCTATATTATCAGTCTGTTTACCATCCTCAGTTTGATTTTGAGTTTGATTTTAGCACCTTGGCAAATCCAGTTGTTCCTACTGATTGTGGTGTTAGCTAGCACCAACAGATTTTTAAAACAAAAAAATTAAGCTGAATAGAGCAAGACTAAATTATAGCTATAGCGATCGCCACAACTCCAGTCTTTCTTCAATACTAATGAAAAGTCCTGAGTTGGAAATGCTAATAGCAAAGCGAGGTTTAAGCCTGGACTTTTTACTATATTCAGAACTCAGCACTGAGTATAATGAATCGCTAATAGTAATCTTGCTGTTAGCGCATATTTAACATCTTTAAAAGCAAATCCAGGTTAAAAACATTCACCAACATCATCAGTTTTATTAAAAAATTTGTATAAAATTTTACTAAAATTTACTATAAATATTTCCAAACACTTAATCTTCGTCATCTTTTATGGATTACACTGAATCATCTGATTGATCAAAAATCTCCAAATTCCAGCTTATGTATGCTATCCAATCAAAAGACTCCACTTCTAACTACATCAATTATCGGAATCCTAAATCAAATCGTATGTGAAAAATTTTAAGTAATGCAGCCCACAGCATCTAGCTTTTGGTTGGCAAAACCTACACTACCCGTATTTCAACCATCACATCGGATTCCTATATCTAAATTCCTATGCAAACACCTACTACAGAGAATTGGTCTAATTCTGATGGAATAAGTGTATCCATGTTAGAGCAAATCACTCCCCTAATTCTTACTTATAATGAAGAACCCAATATTGGACGCACACTTGAGTGTCTCACTTGGGCAAAACAAATCATAGTTATTGATAGCTATAGTACCGATACAACCCTAGAAATTCTTAACTCTTATTCACAAGTCCAGGTATTTCAACGTAAATTCGATACCCACGGTCAACAATGGAACTATGGTTTAGAAAAAGTTCAGTCCCCTTGGGTACTTTCTCTAGATGCAGATTATATAGTTACAGATGAGTTAATCTCTGAAATGTCCGGCTTATCTGTCGATGGACAAATTGATGGCTACTTTGCCAGATTCAAATACTGTATATTTGGCAAACCCGTTCGCAACACCCGAATACTTCCTCCCCGCCAAGTCCTGTTTCAAAAAAGTAAAGCTATTTATATCGATGATGGACATACACAAGTCTTACAACTGACTGGTCAATCAGCTGTACTATCTGCTTATCTCTACCACGATGATCGCAAACCGTTTAGTCGTTGGTTATGGTCACAAGAACGCTATACAGTCCTTGAATCCAAGAAAATACTAGAAACTCCCATCAACGAACTTGATTGGGTTGACCGTATCCGCAGACGAAAAATTTTAGCTCCTTGGATGGTCTTTCTCTATTGCTTGATTATCGAAGGCTGGATTTTTGATGGTTGGCATGGTTGGTATTACGTATTTCAGCGTGTTTTAGCTGAAACTATCCTGGCAATTCGTCTGATTGAAAGGGAGAAGTTAAAACGTCAGTGAAGATCGTGAAAAGAAAAAATAACGCTATGTTATGTAGGGTGCGTTAGTGAGAGAAAACGTAGAAATACCAAGAAATCATTACCAACGCACACTAATAACACCTAGTATTTTGGCACAATTTTTTGCTATTCCCTTGTCAATCCATACGAGTGGCAACACACATCAAAGACAATGCCGCCTCTGGGGAGTTGGGGTCTATACCTGATAATTTCTGAGCTAGACGATACTTCCAAAATGGCTTACCGTAGTTGCCCTTTAACGCTTCTGCCCCTACCGTGTGGTTATGAGGATAAACCTTAACTGCAAACCCCATCGGTTCTAGCAACTCATAGAACATCTCTGATGTGACACCATCACAGGCCCTGTGATGTACCTCTGTTGCCAAACCCCAGGATTGCTCCTCTGCTGAGGAATGTCCACCTCGTTTCATATATCTATAAATTGGCAACCGCAATTGCCATAATAGCGAACCTAAACCTTTGAACTCATAAGCACTTTTTTGGGGATCGTGATCTGTGATTAACAGTCCACCAGGACGCACCAACTTAGCAGCTTCCTGCAAAACCTTGGACATATCATCGCAATGGTGCAAAGACGCATTTAGTATCACAATATCAGCAAACCCAGAAACCAAAGGTAGATTTTGAGCATCGGCTAGAATGGCTGCGTATCCAAGTTGATGGGCTATTTTTAAAGCACCGAGAGAAACATCTACACCAATTAATAACTCAGGTTCACCACAAACATCCTTTAGAGAAGCATAGACATTACCCGGGCCGCAACCAATATCCACAACTACTTTGCCATGCCAACTACCAATAATTTCTCGCCACAGTTCCACAAATTTTTCATCTCTATGACACGCGTCAAAATAATTTAGCCCCCATTGTGGATGTCCAAAGTAGTAGCTATTGGCTTGAATTGCTGGAGTGGGATTTAAAATCTTGCAAACAATAATATCTTCATCCCATCTCTCAATCTCCTCTGGACGAGAAAAATGCTGAGAGCAGTTCTTGATCGCTTGTTTTAACATAGACTAAGAATTTAGGCGTATATTTACTGATTTATCTGGTGATAAGAAGAATATACCAAATTGTTTTTGTCATTAGCCATACTTTATTTAAAAATAACAAGAAGTTTATGTATAATTCTAGTTGACATAAATGAACAACTATGGATTAGGCAAAAAAACACAAAGATAGTTCATAATTTCATCAAGCAAAATACCTATAATTAAAGATTGCAAATTTCGCTGAATACGTTAAGCACTCTGTGGCTTATATCTTTATCAAGATAGTAAAATGATGTAAATTTATTTACACAACTAGGATAGATTACAAATGTTACACAAAAATAGTCTACGGAATCATTATGTTGAGCAAATTTTAACTAGACTTGAACAGTCTAAATCCGCTTTAATGGATGATTTTGCGATAAAAGAGCGGATAAACAGTTGTTATATAGATAACTTATTAAATGAAAATGATGTCATAGAAATCTATAATGCTTTTCCGGAAAAAGAACATTTATTGCAGTTAAAAGATATTCGAGAGCATAAATACGTAGGCATACAATTAAATAAATACAACCCAATTTTAGAAGAAATTATTTATGCTTTTCAAGATAACAGAGTTGTAAATTTAATTGCAGAGATCACTGGCTTTGAAAAATTAATTCCAGATGAATACCTCTATGCTGCCGGCTTTAGTCTGATGGAATATGGGTGCTTTTTAAATCCTCATTTGGATAATTCCCATGATAAAGATATTAATAATTATCGTGTTTTAAATCTGCTGTATTATGTTACACCCGATTGGCAAGAAGACTATGGTGGGAATCTAGAACTTTGGGATGAAGGTTTAAAACAGCCTTGTAGAACTATCCACAGCAAATTTAATCGCCTAGTGATTATGGTTACAAATAGAACTTCCTTGCACTCAGTTAGCCCTATTAATCATCATGGTCGGCGGTGTTGTGTATCAAACTACTACTTTTCACCAAAACCTGCTGCAACAGAAAAATATTATCACGTAACTTCCTTCCGAGGCCGCCCAGAACAACAACTGCGAGATATGGTTTTGCGAGGAGATGCGAGTTTACGCAATCTAGTACGTAAACTTTTTAAGTATGGAATTAAAAAACCTCATTTCTATAAGAAATGAAGATTAAAGTAAAATTCCTCACAACTTGAATTTCAATTGTTACTTACTAATAAACGGTAAAGTCATGGTTCTGCCCGTTACCAACTATACCTAAAACATTCAAACGGGAAATTTTTAGACTATCTAAAGCTTTTTGTAGAACTGTAGAATCTGTTTTATCTATTTTTACCACCATCAAAATTCCATCTGTATGGGGTGCTATGAGATTAACATCAGCTAGTCCCATCAAGGGAGGTACATCGTAAATCACTAAGTCGAAAGTGTTATGAAAATTTGCCATGAGTTGCTTCATTCTTTCAGACGATAGTAGTCTGGCTGGATCAGGTGGCAAAGGACCCCCAGTGATCACTGATAATTGACTCATAGAAGGTTGTTGGCGAATTACTTCTTCCACAGGAAAATTAGTAGAAATTAGATTACTTAATCCCCAAGCATTATTTAAGCCTGATAGAGTATGAATAACAGGTTGACGCAGATCAGCATCTACCAATAATACGCGCTGTCCCATTGCTGTTGCTATTTGAGCGAGATGAAAAGCAATGGTAGATTTACCATCACCAGGCATAGCTGAACTAATAGTAATAGAGCGAATCTGACGCTCAGAACTGAGTAATTGAATATTTGTACAAAGTACTCTTAAAGCCTCTAAAAATTTCTTGGAATAGTTACTGTAGTTCTGATCTGCTACGATTGCCAAACCAGAAATATCATCAGCAAGATTAGTTAATGGTCCTTTTACAGAAATGTTTGGTGTTAAAGTCCGGGCTGAATTTATCTGAACTTGTTTTTCAAAAGGAATATTTCCTAATAAGGGTATCTTGACTTTATCCTTCAACCTATCAACAGTATGATATGTTTTATCTAGCTTTTCCATCAATAAAGCAACACCCAGTCCTACAAAGACGCTTGCCAATAATCCTCCAACTAAATTACGTGTCGTGTTGGAAGTAGAGACAGGGTTTTCTGGCTTTGTTGGTGCTTGAAGTAATTGCCAAACGAGTTCTGATTGAGATATTTGTATTTCTATGTTTTCACGGGTAGATAAAAGCCGATTGAGACTATCAATAGCAATCTGTAATTCACGTTGTATTTCAGTATATTGCTTTGAAAGAATTGGCAATTTTCTTCGTCTTAGTTCCCACTTGTCTTCTGCTTTAAATATTTCTTTATTTTGTAATTCTAAAGTTTTAATTTGTGTTCTTAAAACTGCTATTTTTACACTTAAAATTCGGTCTGCTTCTTGTTGTAGCACTAACAATAGACTAGCTTGTTTCTCTTTTAGTGATTTAATGCTTGGGTTTTCATTCTGTAACCGAGTGGATTCTGAAGCAATCTGAATGTCTAATTGTCGTACCTGAGTCAGCAACTGTTGATACAAGACAGCATCATTGAGAGCAGCTGATTTTCCCTCATTAGTCTGGATGTTAGCAAAACTAGCACGATTTAATGCTAATTGCATATCAATATTTTGTCTTTGATTAGATAAATTTTTGATTTGTTGACTTACTTCTTCCGCTTCACTTTCTGGGTTGTTGAAGTCATACTTTTGCCGGAAAAGCTGTAGTTCATTTTGAATTTGATTAACCCGATTTTTTATAGATCTTAATTGTTTCTCAACAAACTTAGCACCTTGCTTTAACTTGGTTTGTCTCCTTTCCTGACTGTAATCCAAATAATCCTTAGAGATTAAGTCAAGTACAACTTTAATCTCATTTGGATCTGCACTACGATAACGAATTTCTATGATCTTAGTTTCACCCAAGCGATTAATACTCAACGAGTTCATCAAAGAGCCATAATTAATACTTGGGTAAATAATTTGCAACTGCTGAATAGTGCTTCTAAGTATTTCTGGACTTTTAAGAACTTGAATCTGACTGTCATAATCTAGACCTGCTTGGTTTGGGTTAGACTCCTTGAGAATATCTACTGTTTTAGCATCATCATTGACAGGTTCTACTAAAAGATGAAAACTACCTTCATATTGCGGTGGTTTGGGGTTTAGCTTTAAGTTAACAATTACAGTTGCCATAACGGTAATTGTTACCCCTGCAATCAGCAGCGCGCGTCGTCTGACAATACTTAAAATTTCTTGGAAATTCCAATTATCCTCTTCTTCTTCAGTGAATGAAATAGGAGATGCCTGTGAAAGTGACGGAGAATATGGATTGCTACCGTTAGAACTAGATGGTGGATAAGGATAATTTTCCATTAGCTATTGAATATTGGATAATGTTTATAGTTTTTATAACAAGTATAAATGGCTTTGAAGAATCAGGTTCGTTATCATTATCAAATAAATATCAATTGATTAAGATGTTGAAAAATAGCTCATATATGCCATAATTCCTAGATATATTAAGTAATAATATAGGAATGGTAAGTAGGAAGGCGTAATTATTTGTAGGATGTTTACGTCCCTTGATAAAGTATTAAACCCTTGAACAGCATGGGTTACGCTACGCTAACCCATGCTACGTTTAATTCGATCCACCTACTTACTTGAATCTTGTTAAGTATACTGAGGAAGAAACCTTTGTATAGCAAGCTTATCGCTAATTTGGTTTTTCAGAAATTAAGGGAGCAACGCGATTTTCTGAAGTCGAATAAAAAACGAGCGATCGCTAAACAGGAATTCCCGTACCCCCAGTAAAAAAATACTTGTTAAATAAGTCAAACCTCAGTAATACTGAGATAAATGTATCTTTATGGTTATTTACCTCTTTCATGGAGACAAAAAAGTGTAGGATTCCTTTCGAGTAAAGGGTTTGAGATATGAACTCAAAACAGGGGATATTTACACAGATTTCCTCATCTACATGGATAATGAGTTGTCATTTTATTGAGGATTAAAGTGCGAACTCAACCCAGGATGGGTTACCCAATAAAAGCCAGTCATCCCTAAGTATTGCTACTTATTTCGACTGAACGAATCGCACGCACGCCGCAGACATCGCAAGGATGCTCTGCCGAACATTGTCGCTTGTTTTTCCCAAACTTCAGAAAATCGCGTTGCTCCCGAAATCAAATATGATTACTATACTAAATTTATTTCATAGTTTTTCTATAAGCATAGATATGATAATTTATGTTCAATTTTGGGTTACATTGAGATCAATGTAAATCAAATATATTTTGATAAGGGGTATTCTGTACTTAGAGTTAAATACTTTGTCTGCTCACCTCCTAGCTGCTTTTTAAAGGGATACTATACCGAATGCACGGTTTTTACGGGAATTTACTGGGTTATAAACAAATTTTACATAACATGAATATTTTTCAAAAATCCTACCTACAGGATTGACAATGTAAGTAGATATACACAAAAAAATCAACTATGTAACAAAATATAAAATACTTAAAAACCTTGCTTTCGCCCCTCGAACGCTCTGTTCGTAATGATATTATACATTTTCCTGCTTACCTATAAAAATATATACTAATCTTTTTAAGAAGTATAAATTATGAAAAAACAAATTGTGATTGTATAAAGATTAAGTTTAAAAATAGGTTATCTGAATAAATTTTTGATGAAGGTAAGAGGTCATATTGAAAAAAATGGTATTCTAGCTATCGTGATTACACGTAACTTTAACTCAAAAATTACCCCAAAAATTCAGTGTAGGAAAGTTGCATGGAGTCGATATCAAAATATGAGCTTCTCTTTAGTTATCTGTGTTCCCTACATAAGAGAAGTGTTGGATAGCAGTTATAAAAATACTAAAAGTTCTTTTTATTTAACTGTGACTGCGATCATAGCTTGCCGTTTATGTACAGAGGCTTTACAAGTTATCGGAGGAAAGCCTTTAAACATCATAGTTACTAAAAATTCACTCATGTAAACTGTTGAAATTAGTAAATCGAGAATACATAGCGTTTCTCAATCCAGTGAGGTACATTTTCAAATCTACTTGTTTTGATATAAAAGGTTTAGCTGTACTTCAGTTGCCTGGGAAACACTATAATATCTTGATAAAGCAGTTAAATTGAGTCAATCAGCTTAGTATTACTTAATGGCTAATTATGAATCTTCTTACTAAAAGATTAACGGCTTAAGTAGTTCAGTAAAACCTAAATAAACTGTTAATTTCTAGATTAGGATACAGCTGATGAGACTTAATGAATGGATTAATCAAAAGTTGTTGCAATCCATTTCTACTCAGTTAGATGAAAAAGATGATCTTGCTGTAAAGATGCAACCATCAATTAAGTTGTCTGTCGTGACCCAGTTTTTTCCTCCAGACTATGCTGCTACCGGGCAGTTAATTGAGGAACTAGTACAACAATTAAGTCAGCAAGGAGTAGATATTGAAGTTTTTACCAGTCAGCCTGGATATGCGTTTAGCTCTGATACAGCACCTACAGTTGAATGGGTTGATAGAATCAGAATTCAGCGATCGCGTACCGCCCAACTTTGGCCTGGGAGAATTCGTGGTAAAGCTATTAATGGTGTTTTATATACCTTACGAGCAATGCTTTATCTTTTCAGAGCTTGGCGGCGTAACAATGTATTATTAGTAACTACAGCTCCACCATTTCTACCAGTTATAGGGTATTTAGGCAATCTTTTGTTTGGAGTACCGTATATCTGCATTCTCTATGACCTTTACCCAGATATTGCGATCGCTCTAGGAGTTCTTTCAAAAAATCACTGGCTCGTGGGATTGTGGGGTGCGATTAATCAACGAGTTTGGTTAAATGCCAAGAGCGTTATAGTTCTTAGCCCTGGAATGAAACAGCAAGTTTTAGCTAGATGCCCGCAAATAGCTCATAAGATTTCTGTAATTCACAGTTGGGCTAATCCTAAGTTGATTGTACCCATTGCCAAGTCAGAAAACTGGTTTGCCTGGAAATATAATCTAGTCAACAAATTTACCGTTCTGTATTCTGGCAATATGGGTAGATGTCATGACATCGATACGATGTTAGATGCTGCCAAAGAACTGCAAGACGAGCCAATTCAGTTTGTGTGTATTGGTGGTGGAGCAAAGCGCGAAGAACTAATTCAAGAAGTAAATCAGTTAGGGCTAAAAAACTTCACATTTCTACCATATCAAGATAAACAAGTCTTGCCTTATTCCCTGACAGCTTGCGATGTGTCATTAGTGAGTGTAGATGAATCTACAGAAGGTTTGGTTGTTCCTAGCAAACTTTACTCAGCTTTGGCGGCTGGAAGACCGATTGCCGTAATTTGTTCTCCCTATTCATATCTCAGACACATAATTGCAGAAGCCAATTGTGGAGGCACATTTGACAATGGTGATGGTCATGGACTAGCACAATTTATTCGCTTACTTAGTCGTGATCAAAAACTAGGAGAACGGATGGGGAAAGCAGGACGTCAGTATCTACAATCAAACTTTACACCTAAAGTTATTTCTCAACAGTATCTTGATGTTTTGCAGCAGGCAGTCTTATATAATGACAAAGTAATGACTAGAGTGCAAAGCAAATATCCATTGAGTTAATTAGGTGATCAAAATGGGTCGTAATCCCTACATTCCGCTAAAATTTCGTGTAAAAGCTGGTAAATTATAGTATGATTTTATTAGTATGAAAATACCCCATTAAAATTTATCTATAACTCAAGTTAGGGATTAAATAATTATTTGATAATTCATAAATCCCAACTAACTATAAGTTATTGCTCTGGCAGTATTTTTAACCTTGACAAGCAGTAATTTAATTAAGCACAAACTCATCATCGTATTTGAATACTTTGATTTTTTGGGAGTAGGCTTCGATGGTCGTTTTGATCTCAGTCTCTCCAAAATAACCTTCCTTACTTTGTTATTGATGGATGATTTATTGATGTGGGAGGTCGAATTGCAGAGAAGGTGTGACCGAAATCGGAAACGTTCAAAAAGAAGAGCTATATATTGCCCCATTCATAGTTGCTATCTTGATAGTGTGAGTCAGAAGTATCAACTTTTTGCTGACCAAGTAGGACAGTTGCGACAGCGTGGCATGAGTCGGCGCAGTGCATTGCTGTTAGTTGCAAACCAAACAGCAGTCCCTATCAAGGGAGAATGGGTAGAAGCTTTTTGGTGTGAGCATTGCCAGCAAAAGCAGTGGTATCACGTTCGCAAAACAGATGAACAGACTTATGAAATTTCTATAGCACCTAATGAATTATGGCAACAGGTGACAGGGGTGATTGATCCCCAAGGGAATTCTTCAGTTGGTGAATTTACTCGCAGACATGCCAGGCTTGTTGGAAATCATGCCATAAAAGATTTCCAATTTGTAGGTTAACTATTAAAAATAGTCTTTAATGAATACAATGAATAGTCAAAACACAGCATCTAAACCAGAGTTAGTGCTGGAAGCTGGACGCGCAGAGCGTCAGTATTGGCAAGACCTGTGGCGGTATAGAGAGCTTTTATACTTTTTGGCTTGGCGTGACATATTAGTCCGTTATAAACAAACATTTATTGGCATCGCCTGGGCATTAATCCGACCATTTTTAACAATGGTCGTCTTTACAATAGTATTTGGTAAATTAGCAAAATTGCCGTCAGAGGGTGTACCTTATCCCATTCTAGTATTTGCTGCCATGTTACCCTGGCAGTTTTTTGCTAATTCCTTGAGTGAGTGCAGTAACAGCTTAATTGGTAATGCCAATTTGATATCTAAGGTCTATTTCCCTCGCTTGATTGTACCTATTAGTGCTGTTTTTGTCAGTTTTGTGGATTTTATGATTTCTGGCATGATTTTGCTGGGGCTGATGGCATGGTACGACTTCGTCCCTAATTGGCGGATACTAACTCTTCCATTATTTATGAGTATTGCTTTTGCTGCTTCTATAGGAGTTGGTCTATGGCTAGCTGCTTTAAATGTGGAATATCGGGATTTTAGATTTATCGTCCCATTCATTGTCCAGTTTGGGTTGTACGTATCACCTGTAGGTTTCAGTAGCAATATTGTGCCAGAGCAATGGCGTTTTCTGTATTCACTAAACCCAATGGTGGGAGTAATTGATGGATTTCGTTGGGCTATTCTAGGTGGCGAATCAAAAATTTATTGGATGGGATTCGCAATATCTCTAGGAATTGTAATACTTTTACTGTTAAGTGGCATCTGGTATTTTCGTAAAACTGAACGGACGTTTGCTGACATAATTTAGCAGGGAGCAAAGCAGATGTCGGATAGTGTAATTCACGTAGAGAATCTGAGCAAAAAATATATTATTAATCATCAGCAGGAGAATTCTAGTAGTTATCGCTACAAAGCTCTTCGGGATGTAATTACTGATGCCAGTAAGTCTCTTACCAAAAAATTCATCAAACCTGCTGGTAAGAAAATGCCCAATCCATCTCGTGAAGAGTTTTGGGCATTGAATGATGTTTCATTTGAGATTAAACAAGGTGAAGCCATTGGCATAATTGGACGCAATGGTGCAGGTAAATCAACACTTTTAAAAGTTTTAAGCCGGATTACCGAACCGACGAAAGGGCGAATTACAATTAGAGGAAGAGTAGCAAGCCTTTTAGAAGTTGGGACAGGATTTCACCCAGAACTTACAGGAAGGGAGAATATCTATCTCAACGGTTCTGTTTTGGGGATGAGTAAAATCGAAATTCAGAAAAAATTTGACGAAATAGTTGCCTTTGCTGAAGTAGAAAAGTTTTTAGACACACCAGTCAAACGTTATTCTTCAGGAATGTACGTGCGCTTGGCATTTTCTGTCGCGGCCCATTTAGAACCGGAGATTTTAATTGTTGATGAAGTTTTGGCTGTAGGAGACTCTGCATTTCAGAAGAAATGTTTGGGGAAAATGGGTGACGTTGCCACTAAAGAAGGACGAACAGTTTTATTTGTCAGCCATAGTATGCAGGCAGTTGCTCAACTGACCAAACGTTGTTTATTACTTTCTAAAGGCAACATCCAGTTTGATGGTCATACCTCCAAAGCAGTACAGTTATATCTGGTTGGGCAGAAAGATGATGCTGAACCACAGGCTTATTACCAAGCACCTGTGAACAAAACAGGCAATTGTGTTGCTTGGGCAAAAGTGCATACTTCTGAGGGAGAAGGTGTTCACTGCTGGGGACAACCAATTACGGTTGAGTTTGCACTACAAGTAACTCAACCGCATGAAAGTCTTTGGTTCTCTTTTCAGATAGTCAGTGCTTTGCAACAATCTATATGTATTTTCTGGTTTTGCGAGCCTGATGCTCAATTTCGACGAGAGTCTGGAACGTTTATTTTACGTTGTGAAATACCTAAATCTAGGCTTTACATGGGTTCATACACCTTAACAACATGGTTTTCTGAACGCCGTAGTGAAACTCTGCTAGAGAACCTCAGAGAAATCTGCCCATTTGAAGTCACTATGCACAATTTCGAGCGTCCAGATTATCAATGGCAAGCTGACGAATGTATTTATTTAGAAGATGCAGTTTGGCGAATTGTAGAAAAAGTTTAATAATGAGATTTTTATCTCATGTATAGCAAGCACAAGGTAAAAAAAATGCCAGTAAATAATGATGTCAAGTTAGGCAACAATGTGAAGATTTTTCATACCCATCTGGTGAATCTTTACGGTTGCATTATTGGTGATGAAACAAAAATTGGTACATTTGTAGAAATTCAAAACGATGTCACAGTCGGGAGTCGTTGTAAAATTTCCTCACACAGTTTTATTTGTGAAGGAGTAATTCTAGAAGATGAAGTATTTATTGGTCATGGAGTCATGTTTACTAATGATATATATCCCCGTGCTACCAATGAAGATGGCAGTTTAAAAACAGCAGATGATTGGGATACAGTGAATACCCGTGTGAAACGTGCTGCATCTATAGGGAGTAACGCCACTATACTGCCAGGAGTCACTATTGGTGAAAAGGCTATTATTGGTTCTGGTGCAGTAGTCACTCGTGATGTTCCTGATTACGCAATTGTGGTGGGAGTTCCGGCTCGTATTATAGGTGATGTACGCAGTCGCTGCCAAAATCTAGAGCTTTCAGCTATTAGTGTGAGCTAAATAGGATATGGGAAATTACTAACTTTAACTTAGTAGAATACAAAAAATATTTTTCAATAAACCGTATAGATTAATACAAAACTATAAAAATATTTTTTGAACCCTCAATGCAGCCAAAAAACTAGCTTCATCTTTTGATGATAGCTACAGCAATTTCATAGAAATAAACATTCAAATTACTAAATAAAATGGCAAATAGCATTAACATCGGTGTAATTGGTTACGGTTACTGGGGTCCTAACTTAGTCCGCAACTTTGCAGAAATTCCGGGAGCAAAGGTGACGAGTGTGAGTGATTTTAAACCAGAATTATTGGCTAAGGTACAAGCTCGCTATCCATCTATGAAGGTAACTACAGATAGTCGAGACTTATTGAAAGATCCAACAATTGATGCGATAGCGATCGCCACACCTGTCTCGACACATTTCGATTTAGCTTTAGCAGCACTGAAAGCAGGCAAGCACGTACTGGTTGAAAAACCCATGACTAATACCTCTGAGCAGGCGATGCGCTTGATTGAGGAGGCAGAAAAACGCAACCTAGTGCTGATGGTAGACCACACCTTTGTCTACACTGGTGCTGTACGTAAAATGCACGACTTAATTGCTACCAACAAATTAGGTGATATATACTACTATGATTCTGTACGTGTAAACCTGGGGTTGTTTCAGCATGATGTCAATGTCATCTGGGATTTGGCAGTACATGACCTTTCAATCATGAACTATGTCTTGCCATCCCGTCCTTATGCTGTTTCAGCTACAGGAATCAGCCATGTACCAGGAGAACCAGAAAATATTGCTTACTTGACCTTATTCTTTGAGAACAGCTTGATTGCTCATATTAATATCAACTGGCTAGCACCAGTGAAAGTGCGGCGTACACTAATTGGTGGCAGTCAACGCATGATTGTTTACGATGACTTAGAACCCAGCGAAAAAGTCAAGATATACGACAAAGGGATTACTGTAAATGGCAATAACGAAAGTGTCTATCAAATGCTAATTGGCTACCGCACAGGGGATATGTGGTCTCCCCAGTTAGATATGACAGAAGCACTGCGAACAGAAGGGTTGCACTTTATTCAGTGTATTCAACAGGGCGATCGCCCACTTACCGATGGAGAAGCCGGACTGCAAATAGTCAAAATTCTTGAAGCTGCAACCCAGTCTCTCAAGCAGCAAGGTAAATTAATTGAACTGAATACAGCAGGGGTAGCAGTATGATTCCATTTGTAGATTTAAAAACCCAGTATTTAAATATTAAAGAAGAAATTGATACTGCTGTTTTGAAAGTCCTTGAAAGTACTCAATTTGTTTTGGGCAATGAAGTCAAAGCGTTAGAACAAGAATTTGCTGATTATTGCAATGCAGATTATGGTATTGCTGTCAATACAGGTACTAGTGCGTTGCATTTAGCATTACTAGCAGCTGGCATCGGTGCTGGTGACGAAGTAATTACCGTACCTTTCACCTTTGTGGCGACCACAGCAGCAATTTGTTACACCGGAGCTACACCAGTTTTTGTAGATATCGATCCTGTTTCCTACACCATAGATGTCAGCCAAATTGAACAAGCAATAACCGAACGCACTAAAGCGATTCTCCCTGTGCATTTGTACGGTCAACCAGCAGACATGAAGCCAATTTTGGACATTGCTCGCCGTCATGGTTTGGTGGTGATAGAAGATGCAGCCCAAGCTCATGGGGCTGAATACAAAGGGCAACGGGTTGGTAGTATTGGTGACATTGGTTGTTTTAGTTTTTACCCTGGGAAAAATTTAGGGGCTTATGGCGAGGGAGGTATGGCAGTCACCAAAAATCCCGAATATGCTCGTACTATGGGAATGCTGCGCGACTGGGGTCAAGAACGCAGGTATCACCATGTCCTCAAAGGTTACAACTATCGAATGGATGGCATCCAGGGCGCAATTTTGCGGGTGAAGTTACGCTATATTGAAGCTTGGACAGAAGCAAGAAGAAGCCACGCTGCATACTACGACCAACTCTTGGCAGACTCTGGTGTGAGTACACCAACTGTAATGCCTGACAGCCGCCATGTTTACCATGTTTACGCAGTGCGATCGCCTCAGCGAGATGCCCTGCAACAAAGCCTGCAAGAGATGGAAATTCAAACAGGTATTCACTACCCAATTCCAGTCCATCTCCAGCCAGCATATTCTGAATTAGGTTATCAAGTTGGAGATTTTCCGCACTCAGAAGCAGCATCTAGGGAAGTGTTATCTCTGCCGATGTATGCAGAACTCAGTACAGAGTCACAAACTCAAGTTGCCAAAGCAGTAATTAGCTTAACATAACCGAGGAATTCAATGTCCGATCCAGGTAAGACTAAGATAGTCACAGCTGTCCACGGCTTACAACCTCAAAAGCTAGATCCTGACTTTGAAATTCAACTAGCAGAGTATCTACGTAATCAGTACGAACAAAAACCATTAATCGAACTATACGCCCGCTTTGTTGCAAGTGATAGTGACTTTGATGGGATAATGCGCCGAGCCATTTGGCGCGCCGTAGCACGCAAATTCGGACATAACGTTCGTATCGGTAATAGCGTAGGCTTTAAACATCTGGAAACCTTTGAAATTGGGAATCAAGTATTTATTGGTTCTCAAAGCTATCTTCAGGGAAGATTCGATGGTACTTGCATCATTGGTAATCACGTTTGGATTGGCCCACAGAGTTATTTTGATGCCCGTGATTTGATTATCGAAGATTACGTGGGATGGGGACCAGGTGCAAAAGTACTAGGTTCATCACACACTGGATTGCCAATAGATGTTCCTATCATTCAGACTGATTTAGAAATTAAATCGGTAAAAGTGGAAACAGGAGCTGATATTGGCATGAATGCGGTAATTTTACCAGGTGTCACGATCGGCAAAAACAGCATCGTTGGTGCTGGGGCCGTTGTCACCAAAGATGTACCACCATTTGCGATCGTAGCAGGTGTCCCCGCTAAATTTTTACGCTGGCGGGAAGGATATGAACCATCGGAAAATACAAAATAAATATGCAAAATAAACGAATTTTAATCACAGGTGGTGCCGGTTTCATCGGCTCTGAACTAGTAAATCAAATCATAGCTAAAACAACAAACCAGGTTGTGGTTGTTGATAATTTGGCGAATGGACAACGCCAAAACCTAGAAAATTTGCCTAGTGATCGCTTTGAATTAGTTGTGGCAGACATTCGAGATCGCGATCGCATGACAGAATTAATGTCAGGCGTAGATATCGTATTTCATCTAGCCTGCTTGGGTGTCCGCCATTCTATCCACTCGCCACACGAAAATCATGAAGTTAATGCTACAGCAACTCTCCAGCTATTAACCACAGCCAAAGCCGCAGGAGTGAGCCGATTTGTATATGTCTCCAGTTCTGAAGTTTATGGTACTGCCCGTTGGGTACCAATGACAGAAGAACACCCAACTCTTCCCATGACTGTCTATGGTGGTTCTAAGTTAGCCGGAGAATGTTATACCAGAGCATTCTACGAAACATATAACTACCCAACTGTTGTAGTACGTCCTTTCAATGCCTATGGCCCGCGTTGTCACCATGAAGGAGATAGTGGAGAAGTCATACCCAAGTTTTTACTGCGTAGTATGGCTGGTAAGCCAATGGTAATTTTTGGTGATGGTAGCCAAACTAGAGACTTCACTTACGTTGGCGATACAGCTAGGGCGATTATGTTGGCAGGATTTACAGAATCTGCCATCGGACAAACAATCAATTTGGGCAGTGGTTTTGAAATTGCTATTAATGATTTAGCCAAGGAAATAGCATCAATAGTAGAGGAAACAAACACAAGTGTAATACATGATGAATCTCGTCCTGGTGATGTATTGCGTCTATATGCAGAAACTACAAAAGCATACAAACTCTTAGGATTCAAGCCCGAAGTATCACTGCACGAAGGTTTAATTAAACTGAAAGATTGGTATTTGAGTCTGGGAAAATCTCCAGAAGTCTTACTAGAAAATGAAATTGTACGTAATTGGGATATAGAGAGGAGTAAACAGCGTGTCTGAAGTC
This sequence comes from Anabaena sp. UHCC 0399, assembly GCF_034931465.1. Lineage (NCBI taxonomy): Bacteria > Bacillati > Cyanobacteriota > Cyanophyceae > Nostocales > Nostocaceae > Anabaena > Anabaena sp. UHCC 0399. The sequence goes on from NZ_JAYGGZ010000017.1 coordinate 71,555, forward strand.
AAATCTTTTATTCCCATCGCCAAACCCTGGATGGACGAAGTTGAGGCTGAAGCAGCTAAACGTGCAATCATGTCTGGTTGGGTAACACAAGGGCCAGAAGTTGCCGCCTTTGAGCAAGAATTTGCCACTTACATAGGAGGAAAGTACGCCTGTGCAGTCTCCAATTGCACCACAGCACTACATTTAGCACTACTAGCTGTAGGTGTACAAACTGGGGACGAAGTGATTACCGTCAGTCATTCTTATATTGCGACTGCCAACAGTATTCGCTACTGCGGTGGAATACCAGTGTTTGTAGATATTGAACCACAAACATACAACATCAACCCGATATTAATTGAGAATGCAATTAGCGATCGCTTACAGCGCGGCATAGCCGAACGCACCCGTGCAATTTTGATTGTCCATCAGATCGGGATGCCTTGCGACATGAAAGCCATCCTGGATATTGCCCATCGCCATAATTTACCAGTAATTGAAGATGCAGCTTGTGCTGCTGGTAGTGAAATTCTCTGGAATGGGCAGTGGGAGAAAATTGGTAAGCCGCATGGCGATATTGCCTGCTTTTCTTTTCACCCCCGCAAAATCATCAGCACTGGTGATGGTGGGATGCTCACCACAAATAATCCTGAATGGGACAAGCAATTTCGCCTCTGGCGGCAGCACGGGATGAGTGTTCCCGATACAGTACGCCACGGTGCGAAACAGGTGATATTTGAATCATATCCTATGCTGGGTTACAACTACCGCATGACTGACATTCAAGCAGCAGTCGGGCGAGAACAACTCAAAAGGCTTCCAGCGATTGTGGAACGTCGGCGTTATTTGGCACAGCGATATCAAGAAATGCTTAAAGATTGGCCTGGATTGAAATTACCATCAGAGCCAGTTTGGGCAAAAAGTAACTGGCAAAGTTATTGCGTTAGGCTACCGCAAAAATGCGATCAACGACAAGTAATGCAGACAATGTTGGATGCGGGCATCTCCACACGCAGGGGAATTATGTGCGCCCACCGAGAAGTTGCATATCAACATGAAACTTGGTTATGTGGCAAGAAACAAGAAAAGTGCCATTGTGAGAAAGGAACTTGCGATCGCCTTTTTGAGAGTGAGCAGGCACAAGATCGAACTATTGTACTACCCCTTTTCCATCACATGACTCAACAAGAGCAGGATTATGTGGTGAAAACTTTAAAAATAGCTTGCCAGGTTTAAAGTAAAAAATTTCGGTTCTTAAATTTAAATATAGAAACTTGTTTGAAAACCCTTGAATTAAAAAGTAACGCCATGTGCGACTTATGGTTTCGTTACACAAGTCAGGCGTAAATAGGTAAACCAAAATTTTCAATAATAACGAATTTACTAGGTTTAAGCTTTTGCTCTAGCTTTGCTGTTCTAGTTTTTTTCTGTACAGCAATTTTTTTTAGATATTGGCTATGATAGTACATTTGTATTGCCCTGGGAACTAGGTATACTGCTAATAGTAATTTAAAGCTTATACAAAACATCTAACTTTTTTTCATTAACTAGAACTATTTAACTTGCAATCAAATATTGAGCATCTATAGAATAGGGCTTCAGTAAAAAAAATTGATATAAGCTCATCCGGTATTCTTGAAATATTTCATTCCAAGGTAAGCGAACTCTGTTTATCTAAATTAAAAACTTACTTTTTTGTTAATTTGCACCTAGCACAATTTATACCAAGAGACTATGCCTACCCTATTTACTTCTCAAGTCCCTAACAATCCAAATATTAGTGATGCCATTCCCTACGAATTAGGCATGAAATTCCGAAGTACTCAAGGGGGACAAATTACCTCCATACGCTTTTGGAAATCCTCTAGTGAAACGGGAACTCATATTGGCAAAATCTGGTCAGCAACTGGAACTATCGAGTCCAGCGTTACTTTTATTAATGAAACTGCTTCGGGTTGGCAGGAACAACTGTTAGACACCCCGATTAACATTCAAGCTAATACGACTTATGTTGTTTCTGTTAATGCAAACGCCTATTATGCAGTTACTGATAATGAATTAAGTAATGCAATAGTCAATGGCTATCTTAGCTCAGTTGCTGACGGTAACAATGGAGTATATGACTTAATTCCGGGAAATTTCCCAACTAACTCCTACCAGAATAGCAACTATTATCGTGACATCAACTTTGTAGCGGTTTTCCAGCCAACGATTACTAAAATCAGTGGTGACAATCAAAATGGTGCAGCCGAAACTACATTAACTAACCCATTAGTTGTCCAGGTCAAAGATAGTGCTGGTAATCCCCAATCTGGAGTAACAGTGAACTTTGCCGTTAGCAGTGGTGGAGGCTCAGTTTCACCCACTAGTGCAGTAACTGACAGCAATGGTCAGGCTAATACTACCTTAACGCTTGGATCTGTTCCTGGAGCAATAAACACAGTCACTGCTACAGCAAATGGAATCGGCAGCGTCACGTTCTCAGCCATTGCTAGTCCATCTGGAAACTTACAAACAGTTTTAACAACCCAAGTTCCAAGCATTCAAAATGCCACTGATAATAGCTCCTACGAATTAGGGATGAAATTTCGTAGTGTTCAAGGGGGACAAATTACCGCCATTCGCTTCTGGAAAGCCTCCAATGAAGCTGGAACACATATTGGTAAAATCTGGTCGGCAACAGGGACTCTCTTGGGAAGTGTCACTTTCAATAACGAGACAACTTCCGGCTGGCAGCAACAACTTTTAGCAACGCCAGTCAGCATTCAGTCTAATACAACCTATGTAGTCTCTGTCAACATCAACGCCTATTATGTTATCTCATATAATGAACTAGCTAGTCCCATAGTTAATGGCGATCTTAGCTCTGTTGCCGACGGTAACAATGGAGTGTTTAATGGAACTCCGGGAAATTTTCCCACTAACTCCTACCAGAATAGCAACTATTATCGTGACATCAACTTTGTTGCGGTTGCCCAGCCAACGATTACTAAAATCAGTGGTGACAATCAAAATGGTGCAGCAGGAGCTACCTTAACTAACCCATTAGTGGTTCAGGTCAAAGACAGTGCTGGTAATTCCCAATCTGGTGTGACAGTGAACTTTGCCGTTACCACTGGTGGAGGCTCAGTTTCACCCACTAGTGCAGTAACTGATGGCAATGGTCAGGCTAATACTACCCTAACGCTGGGGGCTATTTCTGGAGCAACACTTCCTGTAACTAATAATGTATCTGCCACAGCAGATGGAATAGGCAGCGTTACTTTCTCCGCAACTGCTAATCCCTCAGGAAACTTACAAACAGTTTTGACAAGTCAAGTTCCTAGCATTCCCAACGCCACTGATGGTACTGGCTATGAATTAGGAATGAAATTCCGTAGTATTAAAGGGGGACAAATTACCGCCATTCGCTTCTGGAAAGCCCCTAGTGAAACAGGAACTCATAGTGGCAAAATCTGGTCAGTCACAGGAACGCTTCTAGTTAGCGTCACTTTCGCTAACGAGACTGCTTCCGGCTGGCAGGAACAATTGCTAAACACGCCAATTAACTTTCTACCAAATACGACTTATGTCGTTTCTGTCAATGCAAACGCCTATTATGCAGTTACTGATAATGGATTGGGTAGTTCAATAGTTAATGGCGATCTTAGCTCAGTTGCAGATGGTAACAATGGAGTCTATAGCTTTACTCCTAATTCTTTCCCGACCAACTCTTACCGAAATAGTAACTATTATCGAGATATTGTTGTTATCCCTGGCAGTACCTTTATTAAAGTCAGTGGAGACAATCAGTTTGGTGCGACGGGGGTAACTCTAGCCAACCCCCTGGTCGTAAGAGTTCTTAATGCTCAAAATAACCCCCAGCCAGGAGTGACTGTGGAATTTGCTATTACCAGTGGTGGAGGGTCACTCTCATCTACCAGTGTAGTCACCGATGGTAGCGGTTATGCCAGTACTTTCTTAACCTTGGGGACAGTACCAACAGGACCAGCAGGGGTTGTAGTGACTGCGACAGCAGCAGGCATTGGTAGCGACACGTTCTTGGCCTCGGCAACCCCTCCTAACCCCAACCAAATTTATTTAGAAAATACAAATCCTGGTACAACTAACTGGAAATTGCTCAACCGTGCCAGTGGTGAAATTGCTGGCTATGCCTCGGCCACCAGTATCAACACAGGGGGGTCTCTAGCTATCAAGGTTTCTTTAACACAGCCAGGACAGTTTACTATCGATGTGTACAGGTTGGGTTACTATGGCGGTACAGGCGGAAGACTGATAGTGAGCAGTGGTTTACTGAATGGCATAACTCAGCCTGCCTGTACCTTAGACCCTAATACCCGCCTGATCGAATGCAATTGGTCAACGTCCTACACCCTACAGACAAACAACTGGACTAGTGGTATGTATGTAGCTAAACTGACCGACCAAGGAACTGGTAAAGAAGCTCATGTGTGGTTTGTCGTCCGCGATGATAGCAGCAGTGCAGATATTCTTTTCCAGAGTGCTGTTTCCACGGTTCTGGCATATAGCCCAACAGGGGGTCACAGCTTATACGGCTTTAACAGCATTGGTGGTCAAAGGGCTTTGAAAGTTTCCTACGACCGACCCTACTACCAAGCAAGTTATCAGCAGTCTAACGAAGCTGACACACCCCTGCGATGGGAATACAATATGCTGCGGTGGCTAGAATCTCAAGCTTACGATGTTACCTACACCGACAATATGCAGGTTCACTCCAACGGACAGAGTTTGCAGAATCATAAAGTATTTCTGTCTGTAGGTCATGATGAGTACTGGTCTAAGGAAATGCGCGATGCCGTTGAGACCGCCCGTAGTGCCAGCGTTAATCTGGGATTTTTCTCTGCGAATACTTGCTATTGGCGAGTAAGGTTTGAAAATTCCACTCTTGCTGCTGGACAAGTCCAGCCTAATCGAGTCATGGCTTGTTACAAGCAAGATTGGTCATTAGATCCAGTTGCCCAGCAGCAAGGTTCATCGGCAGCGACTAATAAATTTCGCAGCGTCCAGAACCAACGACCAGAAAACGCCTTGTTAGGAGTCATGTACGGCGGTGACACCTCAGATATATATGGAGGTTTTAATTTTACTGTTACTAACAGCAGCGATCCTTACTATGCAAACACAGGACTTCAGGATGGGGAGCAGCTATCTCTGTTAGTAGGCTATGAATGGGACTTTATTGTTAACAATGGGTCTACCCCTGCTGGTCTCGTTATCTTGTCCCAGTCATCAGTTGCGGAAGCTGGTAGTTTACCACCAACCTTCGATGAACCACCTGGAGAAATATCCCTACCTTCCAATCAAGATTACAGCAAAGCTCAGTCAGTTCGTTACACTGCCAGTAGTGGAGCTAAAGTTTTCGCTTCAGGCACTATTCAGTGGGCATGGGGGCTAGATAGTGATGATGTCGGTCCAGCGCGGGAAGATATTCGTGTCAAACAGATAACCGTAAATATCCTAGCAGATATGGCAGCTAGACCCCAGTCACCAAGTCCAAATCTGATTGTTCCTTAAACTATCAATATAAATAAGGAGTATAGCAATGGCACATTTGAAACGTCGCCAGTTTGGTAAGCTGGCAGCAGCCAGTTTCACTTCCACTATTCTTGTCGATTTCTCTAGTCAGGTTCTGGCTAAGACAATCACACCGAGCCAAGAAATTACCTACGGAGTGAAGATCGGTAGTGCATCCAAAGCTCGAAACAAGGAAGATCAAGCTCCAGCATTGGATCTCAATATTGCCGATATGAAAACGAAAAAGTTTCTCGCTAAGACTAATGTGGCAGATCAGTCTGTGGACAATCCATTACCTGTGGCCAAAAAATCGCGGGCTTTCTTTTTGGCTGACTCTGACCGGGTGACGAAAGTGGTAATGTTGGGAGAAGGCAACTTGGTCATTTCTACAGTTTCTCACACGAGACATGGTTGTTTCAACCATCTAATTTCTACTGTCGGAGGTGCTAACAACCCTAGATTCAAAGCCAAAAAAATTCTAGGTTTAGAGAGTGCGACCCAGACAGTTGAAAGTTTGCTTCATCTTCCCAATAATCAACTTCTATGCTTAATAGGTAATGAGGGCATCCCACCTTTTTCCTTCAAAACAATCGATTTAAAAACAGGTAAAATTCTTTCTGGTGATGAGCTTAACCTGCCTCCACTGCCACCTAACCATCGATTTGCGAATTTATGTCTAGATTCCAAGGGAACTATTTTCGCCACTGAGATTGGCTCAGAGGGTGTTCCTATTCTCATTTGGATGAACTTACAAGATAAAGCCATAATTACCGGCAAAGTCAAAATTAACAGGCTGACCCCGCTCTCCTTTGAAGGACGACCTCTACTCAACGATGTAAAAGATTTGGCGTTCTCTCCTTCCGGTCAATTGTATGCACTTGCATCTATCAATGAAGGAAAAAACAATGCCTTATTTACAGTTGATATGAAAACCGGCAAAATGCTGCTAGCAGGTGACTTTGAAGGAGAAAAGTTTACCTTCTTTAGCTAGTAGTAATTTGCATCTATTGGCAGTAACTATGAGCAAGAGTTGATATGGAAACAATATCTCAAGATACCCTGAGCCTCTGGCGCGAAGAAGGTAGCCATCTCATTCCTCAAAACTTTGGAGTGTTTCGTAGTTTAGTAGTACAAGCGAAAACACTGGTTAAGCGTCGTAAGTATGAGGAAGCAGCAGTTTGTGGAGAAATGGCAGCTTGGTTTGCATGTGGACAACCTTGTGGTTTGTTTGTGAGCTTTGAACTTGAGCAAATCCTCTTAGAAATTGGCAAACAGTCCATTGAACATAATAGCTATCTGAGAAAAGATTCTTCGATATCTAAATCTAATAAACCAAAGAACATACTCCATGTATGTACATCTGTGATGTCTATTGGTGGACTTTCCAAGATGCTTTGGCGTTGGATTCAACAGGATACAGAGAGTATCCATTCACTTGCTTTAACAAAGCAGGAATCAAATGAAATACCGCAAATCTTGAAGGAGTCGGTGAACCAGAGCCACGGCAAAATGTATGTATTGAATAAGGAAGTTAACGGTATTATTCCTAGAGCTAAAAAGCTACGGGAAATTGCTGCAACAGCAGATTTAGTTGTGCTGCACGTATATAATCAAGATGTGATTCCGATGATTGCCTTTGCGAATAAAGATCAATCTCCACCAGTTATCTTTGTTGATTATGCAGATCACCTGTTTTGGTTAGGGGCTAGTACCAGCGATGTAGTTGCTAATTTGCGTGAATCTGGTATGCACTTATCACAGCAACGACGGGGTATCAAGCCACAACGTAGCGTACTATTGCCTACTGTAATCGAACCTATTTACAGAAAACTTTCCCGTGCAGAAGCGAAGCGAAAACTCGGTTTTGAAGAAAATGCTATCGTGTTACTTTCGATCGCTCGATCTGTAAAATACAGTAGGTCTGTCAATGGTATCAGTTTTGCCGATGCACATATTCCTGTCTTAGAAAAATACAAAAATGCTTGTCTGTTGGTTGTTGGTGCGAATCATCAGGATGATTGGCTAGAAGCTATTGAGCAAACACAAGGTAGAATCAAAGCGATCGCTGAAACTGAAAACACTGCCATATACTACCAAGCTGCCGACATTTATGTTGACTCGTTTCCATTTGTTTCTATTACATCCCTATTAGAAGCGGGAAGCTATGGTGTACCTCTAGTCAGCCGTTATCCCTATTCTTCTGACAGTTCCGCAATTCTTGGTGCTGATATGCCTGGTTTGACAGGAAATCTCATTCGAGTACGAAACCTGGAAGAGTATACAGATGCTCTATCGCGTTTGATAGAAGATGAAGAATATAGACTTTCTTTGGGGGAAGCGACAAAAAATAAAATAGCCCAAACACATTGGGCAAGTAATTGGCAACCTGCTTTGGAAAATCTCTATCTGCGTGCCACTACTTTACCTCGGATAACTCCGTCCTTAGTTTCACAGGATAAAATGTTTTTAAGTGAGCCAGATGTGTTTTTACCCAGTGTATATGGCTGGTACTCTGATTTTATCCTAGCAATTCAACCTTACCTAAAATTTATCCCCTTGACTCAACGGCTATATTATTGGTACAGATTAGTTAAAAAACATGGACTTCGCAATCGAATAAGCTTATTATTGCCCAGTTGGTTCTATTTAAGCTATCAAGACCGGAAAATAGGTTAGAAATTGTAATCTATCATCAAAATACTGTGAACAAAGTGGTAATGTATTTCTATACTTAACATTTAAATAATAATATTATTACTATGAGTATTAGTGTTGTTTGTACAATAGATGACAGATATGCACAGCACTGTGCAGTTATGTTGGCATCTCTATTCAAAAATAATCCTGTTCAAATTTTTGAAGTTTATATCATTACTGATAAAACCCAATTAAGTAACATTAATAAATTAAAGAATTTTCTTGGTAAGAATATAGATAAATTTAATTTTATTACCGTAGATAAAAATAGTTTTCAAAACGCACCTATTAGTCATCACATATCTATCGCTGCATACTTTAGACTATTAATGGCTGAAGTCTTACCTAAAAACTTAAGCAAGGTATTGTATATAGATTCGGATATAATTTTCCGTAATAAAATAGACTATTTATGGGAAATTGATATCGATAATTTTAGTCATGCAGCCGCTATTGCTGTGGGGATGGACAATTATCCAGGAAAAATAGATTTACCAGAAAATTCTCTCTACTTTAATTCTGGCTTAATGTTGGTCAACCTTAAATATTGGCGAGAATTAAATATTTTTGAACGAGGTTGCGAACTTATTAGTCAACAAAGTGAAAAGTTGCAATGGTGGGATCAAGATGTTCTCAATATGCTCCTTCATCATTCTTGGTTGCCTATAGATTTAAAATGGAATTCACAAGTTTTTATGGATGACCAAGAAGTTGAAATTCATCCTGGTTATCAAGATAGATACGAAAAATTCAACTATCTCGAAGCTAAACTTGATCCAACAGTTGTTCACTTCATAGGAGGTGGTAGTGCAAAACCTTGGCATTATGCTTGCAAACATCCATTTAAGCATGAATATGAACAATATCTTCAATATACACCTTGGAAAGACACTGTACCTATTGGTCAGCCAAGCTTAATTTCACAAATTAGATTTCGTCTTGGTATAGGTAGTAAACTACGTCATCTCTTTCAATTTTTCACAAACAAATTGGTTTAGATGTTACTTGTGTTTAAACGCCTCCTTACACAACATAAAAAACTGATAAATGGTTGGGATCGCCTTTATCTGAGATTAAGTGGAGTGGAATTAGATCCTTCCTGCTTGATAAGTAGGCAAGTTTTAGCTCAATTGGGGTTTGCTAATGGTTCTCCTGGTAAAATTTCATTATCCCCACAAGTAAAGATAGAACAAGGTGTAGTTCTGCACGCTTGGGGAGGAAGTATCACAATTAAAGATAATGCTTTTATTGGGCCTTATACAGTAATTTATGGTCATGGAGGTGTGATTATTGGTCAAGACTCCCTGATTGCAATGCACTGCCGTATTCTGTCCTCCAATCATACTATTCCTGAGCGATCGCAACATATTTGTTGGCAACCTGATATTTTAATGCCGACGACTATAGGTAAAGATGTCTGGTTGGGTGCAGGAGTTACTGTTTTAGGTGGTGTCACAATAGGCGATGGTTGTGTTGTTGGTGCTGGTGCTGTTGTTACCAAGGATCTACCACCTTATTCTATCGCTATGGGTGTTCCTGCAAAAGTTGTAAATACACGTACATGAATACTTTAATTTCAGTCATTATTCCCACACATAATCCTAATTTAACCCGATTGCAAAGAACCTTAGACGGTTTGCGATCGCAGTCTTTATCATATAGTGATTGGTGTTTAATTATCGTTGATAATGCTTCTAGCAACCCAGATTTATTTGCGAATTTAGATATATCCTGGCATCCCAATACTAAAATTATCCGAGAAGAGCGTTTAGGACTCACACGGGCTAGACTTGCAGGTATTCAGGCAAATGAATGCGATTACTTAATATTTGTTGATGACGATAATGTTTTATGTCCTAATTATCTCCAGGACACGATTAAAATTTTTCACACCTATCCCAGCTTAGGCGCAATCGGTGGTAAATCTCTGCCAGAATTTGAAGTCGAACCAGAATCTTGGGTAAAACAATTTTGGGGTTGTCTTGCATTGCGGGATTTGGGTGATGATATTCAAATTTATGCTTATGAAAAAGAGTCTCATAGCCAAAAACAACACCCTATATTTGCGCCTATTGGTGCAGGTATGGTATTACGGCGACAAGCCGCCGAATTTTATGTTCAAAGCATCTTAAATGATAACGCTAGACTAGCATTAGACCGGACTGGTAAAAGTTTGCAATCTGGTGGTGATTGTGATATTAATCTGACATTACTCGATGGTGGTTGGGCTGTGGGCTATTTTCCACAACTGCAACTTACTCACTTAATTTCTGCCAACCGCTTAACAAAAAACTATCTTGCTAGACTCAATTATTCTTCTTCTCGTTCTTGGGTTCAAGTCTTAGATGCTCACAATATTCGTCCTTGGAATAAAATTCCTGCTTGGAGTGTTGTTCCTAGAAAGGTCAAAGCTTTTATTAACTATAAAGCTTTGATTCATCCTGCTAACTATGTAAGATGGCAAGGTATGTGTGGAATGTTTGAAGGGCTAGGGATATTGAAGTAGATAAATAAAAAGAATTATTTATCTAGATTGGTCTATCAATCAAGAGCAGTTAGCTTAAACTAGTACTTAAATATTTACTTCCATGATTCTTAATATTGCTTCTAATCAGCAAATTCGTCAATTAGCTAAACAATTAAATTTAGGTGCGATCGCCTACAAATTATATTATGCTCCCAAAGGATTCTTAGAGCGTATATTCCGACAGGGTACTATCAATTCAGCTATTGATTATTGGTCACGCCTCCAGATGGAAAATGCTGCTGATCAACTACCACCTGTTGAACTCCAAGCGTCAGAGAAATCGCTAGATATTTATTTTCTAAGTGGGCGTAAGTTTTGGTATCAAACCTGTTTTTGTGCTTACTCAATGGGGCAATATACAAATCTGCTATTGTGTCCAATTATTTATGATGATGGGACTTTAGAAAAGAAATATCAAAACAAGATTAAGCGAATATTTCCTAATACCAAAATTATTCTTTTGCCAGAAATTGAAGAACGTATAGAAAAATATTTACCACAAAATAAATTTCCTTATTTGAGGGAGCGTCGTCTTAATTATCCCAATCTGAAGAAACTAACTGATATTCACATTGGTTCTCAAGGCTGGAAATTGGTACTTGACTCTGATATGTTGTTCTTCCATAAACCAGACTTTCTCCTAGAATGGCTCACATCTCCTCAAAAATCATGTCACATGGTAGATGTAGAAACATCCTATGGTTATCCTCAGACTTTTATGTCTTCTTTAACTCAGACAGAAATTCCAGAGCAATTGAACGTAGGAATTTGTGGGTTAAAAAGTGAGGATATCGATTGGGAAAAACTGGAATACTGGTGTAAAACTATGATTGAGCAACATGGTACTCACTATTATCAGGAACAAGCACTTATAGCTATGCTAATGTCTAGTCAACCCTGTGCTGTTGCTCCGCCTGAAGATTACATAGTGATGCCAAGTCGTGAAGAAGTAATCAAACCTCAAGCAGTTTTGCATCACTATGTAGCAGATTCAAAATCTTGGTATTTTCGTTATGCCTGGAAACGTGTTTTGCAAACTAGTTAAATTAATATGGTAAATTTAGCTTTATGGAATCGTTAATTTCTATTATTATTCCTTCCTACAATGCTGCACCTTGGATAGAAGAAACATTAAAATCTGCTTTGGCACAAACTTGGAAAAATAAAGAAATTATTGTTGTGGATGATGGCTCAACAGATAACAGCTTACAAATTGCTAAAAAATTTATATCTCTTGGCGTTAAAGTAATTTCCCAAAATAACCGAGGAGCTAGTGCGGCTAGAAATAGGGGTTTTCAAGAATCTCAAGGAGACTTCATTCAATATCTGGATGCTGACGATTTGTTAGCTCCTGACAAGATAGAAAAACAATTAGAAATCTTAAATAGTCCTAATAATTTGCAGTATATTGCATCAGGAGAATGGGCTAGATTTTATCAAAACCCTCAAGAAGCTTTATTTCTTGCCCAGTCTATCTGGCAAGATATGTCCCCTGTAGATTTGCTTGTTGAAGCTTGGGAAAATCACTTGATGATGCACCCAGCAGCGTGGTTAGTACCAAGGAAAATAGCAGAAAAAGCTGGTTTATGGAATGAGAGTTTATCTTTAAATGATGATGGAGAATACTTTTGCCGCGTTCTCTTAGCAAGCCAAGGTGTTAAATTTTGTCAGGGGGCTAAATCTTACTATAGATCCGGTAATTCTAATAGCTTAAGTGGTTCGAAATCCAGTCGAGCTTGGGAATCAGCTTTTTCAACTTTGGAGCTTGGTACAAGTAATTTATTAGCCAAAGAAGATAGCCGACGTACACGTCACGTTTGTGCAACAGTGTTTCAACGCTTCATTTACGAAGTTTATCCTGATGTCCCAGAATTACGTAAAGAAGCAGAAGCTAAGGTGCAACAGTTCGGTGGTTCTGATATCAAACCTATGGGCGGGCCAATGTTTAAACTTCTGTCTACTTTTTTAGGTTGGAAATTGGCGAAAAAAGTGCAGAAACAAGTTTATGAATATGGCTATGCTAAAGCTGCTCTAGGGTGGAGAATAGCGAGATTTAAAGATAAAGCGAGAATCATGTTTAATTCATAAGGTAATTATGTGTGTTTTTGCCAAAATTTATTACCTTGATACCTAAATTATTTTATAAAAAATATGATTTCCACTAGAAATATTACGAGCAATTCTGACTCTCAAAACTTGACAAACTTTCTTTCTCTAACTCCAGCTTTATTCGTATCTGCATCGGCGTATCTGACAAACAGTCCAGGGGGAGTACAAATTTGCACCCAAGAGTACATCAATACTCTCAAAACAGCAGGTTTTTCTCTTTCTGTGTTAAGTTATGAACCAGAAAGAGGTCTGATTACCCGAATACAACGTAAACTATTCCCTCAACCCTACGTTGGAAGATTACCTGTTAACTTAGCACAGGACGTAATTAGCCAAGCCAAAGCGCAAAATCTTAAGTGGATTTTTCTCAATCAAGTAGATACAGCTCCTATCGCTAAAGAACTGCGATCGCAACTCGGCCCCGAATGCAAGATAATTTTGCTATCTCATGGTTTAGAAAGTACAGATATTTTTCACGCTATCAGAACAAAAAACGGCAAAGCTAATTTTAGTGAAATCACATCCAAAGATTTACAATTCTTAGCTCAGAGCTTAGTGGCAGAAGGCATACATCGTCAGTATATTGACTACATATTTTGCCTTTCTGCTTTTGAAGCTGAAATTGAGCGGTGGTTGGGAGCAAAAAATGTTACTTGGTTTCCTCGTACCATTCCTCTCAATCCTTTACCTTGGAATCCCCACAATGCAAGACTAGGTTTCGTTGGCACTATTGACCACGTTCCGAATAAAGAAGGCTTAATTCTCTTCCTGGAAGCATTAGAAAAAAGAGCTATTGGTAATATTTCTTTGAGGCTTGTAGGTGGACCTGAGTCGGTGGCAAAAGATATTACTCAACGCTTTTCTTTTGTGGAATATTTGGGACAACTTTCTAACGAGGAACTAGAGAAAGAAGCAAGTACTTGGAGTTGCTTTGTACATCCACTTTTTTGCTATTCACGAGGTTGTAGCACAAAATTAGCAATTGCGCTGGGTTGGCAAATCCCTGTAATTACTACTCCAGCAGGCTGTCGTGGTTATACCTGGAATGAGGGAAAACTGCCTTTAGCAGACACACCTGATTCTTTGGCTATTCTAGCCTTAACAATGCTTGATCAAGAAGTGGCTATCAATACTCAGAGAGAAATTATTAATATTATCAATTCTGCTTTAAATCTAAGTGAAGTGGCAAAAAAAGTTAGATTATTTTTGTCTATTTAATTCTAGAATATTTCACATAGTATCCAGTCTAATTTATGGATTAATTAAACTTTAGTGATGTTAAAAACTTCACTAATCGAAACACTATGAAAATTTTACTGACTGCCGATCCTGAGCTTCCTGTACCACCAAAACTTTATGGTGGCATTGAACGTATTGTTGATTTACTGGTCACTGGCTTGCAAAGCCGTGGTCACACCGTGGGGCTAGTCGCCCATCCTGAATCTACTTCAAAAGCCAGTCAATTTTTTCCTTGGTGGGGCAAGCAATCTCAAAACCAATGGGATGCTTTGAAAAACACAAAAGTCCTGTGGTCTGCTGTGCAGAAATTTCAACCGGATATTTTGCATAGTTTTTCTCGCATTCTTTATTTGTTACCCATCCTCAATTCTCCTTTACCCAAGATCATGTCTTATCAACGCAACCCCAGCCAACGAACCACAAGTTGGGGGGCAAAATTAGCTAAAGGTTCTCTCACCTTTACTGGTTGCAGTGATTATATTTGTGGTATTGGGCAGAAGGCTGGAGGAGTTTGGCAGACAATTCACAATTGTGTAGAACTAGAAAAATATACATTCCAACTAACTGTAAAACCAGATGCTCCCCTCGTTTTTCTCAGTCGAGTTGAACAAATTAAAGGAGCGCATCAAGCGATCGCCGCAGCTCGACACGTGAAAAAGCCCTTGATTATAGCTGGTAATCAAGTCAATACAGAGGAGGGAAAAAACTACTGGGAACAAGAAATAGCTCCCTATCTGGGAAAAGATGGGATTGAATATATTGGCCCAGTTAACGATATTCAGAAAAATGAATTACTTGGTCAAGCAGCAGCGATGATTGTCCCTATTCAATGGGATGAACCATTTGGCATTGTATTTGCAGAAGCTTTAGCCTGTGGGACACCTGTGATTTCCTGTCCTCGTGGAGCATTACCAGAAATTGTACGTCAGGGTATAGACGGCTATTTGGTGAATAATCTTGAGGAAACTTGTGCTGCGATCGCCAACATATCTAAAATTAATCGTGAGCATTGCCGTCAACGAGTTGAACAGTGCTTTTCTGCTGATGTAGTGGTGAGTAAATATGAGCAGCTTTATCTGAGCTTATTTACTTCTAATTCTCTAGTTTTTGCCAAAAATTAACATAGATAAAATTCATGAAAGTTGTTTCTGTCAGAAAAAAATCTTGAGAGTCTTTAACATTGGTTAATCGAGTCTTAATTATCAGCCCACACTTTCCCCCTATCAACGCCCCTGATCACCAAAGGGTAAGAATGTCTTTGCCTTATTTGGAAGAATTTGGCTGGCAATCTCATATTCTCACAGTGCGACCAGATGCTGTTGAAGGAGTTAACGATCCACTTTTGGAGAAAACCGTTCCGCCACATATCCCAGTCACACGTACAGGCGCATTATCCATCCAACAAACGCGAAAATTTGGTTTGGGTAGTCTGGGTCTGCGGTGTTTTCCTCAACTGCTTCAGGAAGGCGATCGCCTTCTACAGCAGCAGAAGTTTGATTTAGTATATTTTTCCACGACTATATTTACATCAATGGTGCTAGGGGCAATTTGGTATCGGCGTTTTGGTATTCCCTATGTGTTAGACTTCCAAGACCCTTGGCTAAGTGATTATTACCAAAACCCCAATGCGAATGAGGCAAAACCTCCTGGCGGTCGCTTTAAGTATGGCTTTTCTCAACTGCAAGCTAAACTACTAGAACCTATTGCTTTAGCATCCGTCAGTCATGTGATTAGTGTTTCACCTGCTTATCCACAAATCCTACAACAGCGATATCCTCACTTGCGCCCAGAGCAGTTTACAGTTCTACCTTTTGGTGCGCCAGAGTCTGATTTTGCATCACTTCTTGGACTTGAGGTGCAGCAGAACATATTTAAACCTAATGATGGCAAACGCCATTGGGTTTACGTAGGTCGAGGTGGGGATGATATGGCACTAGCTTTACGAGCCTTATTTTTGGGAATTCAGTGCGATCGCCGTCAAAATCCCCAAGCATGGCAATCAATTCAGCTACACTTTATTGGTACAAGCTATGCACCCAAAGAACTGGCTGTTAAAACTGTAGAACCAATAGCCCAAGAACTTGGTATTGCAGATTTAGTGACTGAACATCCCGAACGCATTCCTTACTTTGAAGCCCTAAAAGTCCTCACAGATAGTGATGCAATCTTACTAATTGGTTCTAATGACTCTACTTATACTGCTTCCAAACTTTATCCTTGTATTCTAGCTTGTAAGCCAATACTGGCAGTTTTTCATCATCAGAGTTCTGTAGTAGATATTCTCAAACAATGCCAAGCGGGGGAATCCATAACTTTTAGTTCCAACAGCCAACCAGAAGATTTACTAGCTGAGGTTACTACTGCTGTTAAGCAATTGCTTTCTCTACCGAAAGGACATATACCAGAAACTAACTGGTCAGCATTTAAAATTTATACGGCACGAGAAATGACCAGGAAGCAGTGCCAAATTTTCGATCAGTGTCTTGCTAGTTATTGACAAAGCAAATTGCCATGAATGAGTCATACCCAAGCAATTATAATTCTTTAGCTTTACTACCAGTCGTTGAACGATATCAACGACGACAGTTGCTCAAAGTATTTTGGGTGATTGCTATAGGGTTATTGTTCTTTGAATTCCGAGCAGAAACTGATTCATTACTTTCAAAAGTGGCAGCCATTATCATCACTGTAGCTGCAATCTTTCCTAGTTATCTTTGGTGTTCTGGTCGAGCCTTCGGAATGCCAATTTTTCCGTTGTTTGCTTTTACATACACTTGGACTCATGGTTTACCTCTAGTGGTGAATCATCCCATAGTAAGCACTTATTCTCCTGATAGTCACTTATTTGCTGGTATAGCTACTGCTGGATTTTTAACTATAGGAACTTTAGTTTGGTTTAAATCAGTAAAATCTCCACCTCCTTTGCCTAAGCACTATCGTGCATTAAACAGTAAAAAAGGCAATTTGTTTTTTTTATTAATAATGGCACTAGCTGTTCTATTCAATTTATCTAAAAACGGAGGTTGGCTTTTATTAGATGGAGGTATATTTGCTGTCATTCGAGGTACTGTTTTAGGGCTAACTGTCCTAGCTAGTTTTGTGTTGACCTATCAGTTAGGCAATCGTACTTTACCAAAGCATCAATCACAATTATTTGTGATTCTGCTGATTGCTTACATGGTAACAGATGCAGTTGCTTTACTAGTTGTAGGTGCAGCATCTACATTTATGGTATCTACATCTGCCTTTATTATTGGTCGTAAGAAACTACCAATTATCTCTATTTTAGTGGTTACTATTTGCCTCTCTGTTTTGCATCAAGGTAAAGATGAGATGCGTCACAAATATTGGTTTAAAAATGATGAGCCAACTTTTGTTCAACCTTTACAATATGCTGACTGGTATAACGAATGGATTGGTTACAGCCTAGAAAGGATGAGGGCAAAAGATGATATTTACACATCATCTAAGTCTGAAGAAAAATCATCCTTTGTAGAACGTTCTAGTGTGATTCAGATGCTACTCTTAGCCCAACAAAAAAGTCCCGAACCTATTCCCTATTTATATGGAGAAACTTATGCAATCATCCCACAACTATTAATTCCGCGATTCCTGAATCCTAATAAAATTCAAAGTCATGAAGGTACTTCTATTTTGAGCGTCCATTATGGATTACAAAGACGTGAAGACACCTTCGGGACAAAAATTGGTTGGGGTTTATTGGCTGAATCTTATGGAAATTTCGGTCTTTTAGGCTGTGTTGGACTGGGGATAATTTTGGGAAATTTATACGGAAAAATTACTCGCTGGTCGATGAATGCACCAATCCTTTCTGTTCAATCATTATTTTCTGTCCTATTGCTAGCCTTTTCTTTTCAATCGGAGTTTAGCGCAGGAGTCTACGTTTCTGCTTTATTTCAATCTGGTCTGGTATTGGTGGGGATTATGGTAGTCTTGATGAAGAAACAGAAAGTACCACAATTCCCAGTTTATTACTCATAAAAGACAAGTAAAACTAAAGCATGAAAAAACTGGCAATAGTTGTTTCCCATCCAATTCAATATTATTCTCCTTGGTTTAATTATCTGACTAAAACAGCAGGTTTAACTGTAAAAGTTTTTTACTTATGGAATTTTGGTGTTACTAAGCAAATAGATTTTGGGTTTCAGCAGGAGATTCAATGGGATATCCCTTTACTAAGCGGATACGATTATGAGTTTGTGCCGAATATAAGTTCTGATCCCGGTACTCATCATTTTTGGGGGTTACAAAATCCATCTTTAAGTTCACAAATTAAAAAATTTAACCCCGAAGCAACACTGTTAATGATTTATAACTATGCCAGTATCTATCGCTTTTTGTGGAGTTGGAATCAACGTCAAATTCCATTGTTATTTCGAGGAGATTCCCATCGATTGCTGGAATCTCATGGTGTAAAAGCTTTAATCAAGCGAGCAGTGATTACACAAATTTATCATCGATTCGCTGCTTGTCTTTATGTGGGTAAAGCTAACTATGATTACTTCCGCCATCATCGTGTCGCTGAGAAGCAGCTATTTTTTTCTCCCCATGCAGTGGATAATCATCGTTTTTTGGCTCAATCTGATACAGTTAATCAGCAGGCACAAGAATGGAAAAAAGAATTGGGTATTCCAGCCGATCATCTAGTAATCTTATTTGCAGGTAAACTGGAAGAGAAAAAACGTCCTTTGGATTTGCTCAAGGCTTTCTTATCAATAAATATTTCTCCTGCATCTCTATTATTTGTAGGTGCTGGTCCTTTAGAAACAGAATTGAAAAACACGGCAGCAAGACACCCAAATGTTTACTTTGCCCCTTTCCAAAACCAAACATTAATGCCCCGTACCTATGCTGCTGCTGATTTATTTGTTTTACCGAGCTACGGTGCTGGAGAAACTTGGGGACTGGCTATTAATGAAGCAATGTGTTTAGGTCGTCCTGTAATTGTCAGTAACCATGTAGGTTGTTACCAAGACCTAGTTCATAGTTATCAAAATGGTTTGATTTTTCCATCTGGTGATATATCTGCCTTAGCTCGTAGTCTCCAAGAAGCATTGTCAAATCGTGAACGTTTACAAAAGTGGGGAGACAATAGCCGTAATATCGTAGCTCACTATACATATAATCAGACTACTCAGGGTCTAATTCAGGCACTCGAATATGCCAAACAAAAATAAATCAATGAATATACATCTTTGGTTGCCTCAGATGTTTAGTTTTAATGGCGGTATCCAAATATACTCAGCTTTTTTGTTCCAAGCTTTACAAAATCTTTATCCTGACAGTCGCTACGAAGTTTTTATTAAACATGAAGTGGAAACTTTGCCGAGCATTACCTACTTACCCCAAACGCGATTTCACTTTACTGGTGGTTTACCACTCAAAATTCGCACGCCCTTATTTGCAGCCCAAATCATTGGGAATAGTTTGATAAAAAAACCTGATTTAGTGCTGGCCACTCACTTGAATTTTGCGATCGCGTCCTTGATACTCAAGCGGCTGTTGGGCATTCCTTACTGGGTGGTTGCTCACGGAATAGAAGCATGGAATATTAAAAATAGATATTTGCAGACAGCTTTAATGGAGGCTGATTTAATTTTAGCTGTCAGCAGTTACACACGCGATCGCCTACTCAAAGAACAAAACCTTGATCCCAAAAAAGTCACTGTTCTACCCAATACCTTTGATGCTCATCGTTTTCAACCTGCTCCTAAACCTGCCTATTTATTAGCAAAACATAGTCTGAAACCGACACAGCCAGTCATATTAACTGTGGCCAGATTATCTGCGGGTGAACAATACAAGGGTTATGACCGAGTTTTACAAGCAATTCCCCAAATTCGCCAGTCAATTCCTGATGTCCACTATGTGATTGTTGGTGAAGGAAGCGATAGAACCAGAATTGAGGAGCTAATAGCCGAGCTAAACTTACAAGATTGCGTGACATTAGCTGGATTTGTGCCTGATGAAAAGCTATGCGATTACTACAATCTCTGTGATGTTTTCGCTATGCCGAGTCAAGGCGAGGGCTTTGGAATTGTGTATTTAGAAGCGTTAGCCTGTGGCAAAGCTGTTTTAGGAGGTAATCAAGACGGTGCTATAGATGCTCTGTGTCATGGTAAATTGGGGGTGCTGGTTAATCCAGATGATGTGCAAGCGATCGCACAAAACCTGACTCAAATTATCATCAAAAAACATCCAAATTCTTTAATTTATCAACCAGATTCTCTACGAAGGTTAGTCATTGATACGTTTGGATTTGAGGCTTTTCAATCCACTCTATATCAGGTTTTTCAAACATCACATCTCTATTCCCCAAATATTTCTAAGATTTGAGTTTAATTCCTGATTTATTACAAAATACATTTATATTTATTAGTCAAAATTTTACAATATGTGTGGAATTGCTGGCATTCTTACAGTTAATCAATATCAGGAACAATTAGAACAGACGATTCAGCAAATGCAAATCGCTTTGCGACATCGTGGACCAGATGATGCGGGTATTTTTATTGCCCCAGAACGGCAAGCCGCGCTAGCCCATACTCGTCTGTCAATTCTTGACCTAAGTAGTGCTGGACATCAGCCAATGTCTACTCCTGATGGGCGATACTGGATTACTTTCAATGGTGAAATTTATAACTTTCAACAACTGCGACGGGATCTAATTGCTCAAGGTGAAAAGTTTAATTCGCAAACAGACACAGAAGTTATTTTGAAACTGTACCAAAGATTAGGTAATATTTGTGTCCAGTATCTACGTGGTATGTTTGCCTTTGCCATTTGGGATGATTTCGAGAAAACTTGCTTTTTAGCTCGTGATCCTCTAGGTATTAAACCTCTTTATTACTGGAAATCTGGTTCTACATTTATATTTGCCTCTGAACTCAGAGCGATCCTCGCCTCCCGCTTACCTGCTGTTAATTTGAGCATGGAGGGATTATATGGTTATCTGATTAGTGGTTCAGTTCCAGAACCACATACTTTAATTGAAGGAGTTTACTGCTTAAATGCTGGACATTATCTGCATTGGCAAGCAGATCAATTGACGCAAAAACAATATTGGCAGATTGATTTTACTCCCGAAAAAATCTCATTAGAACAAGCCCGTGACAAAGTGCGAACTGCACTGATTGATTCTATTAAACATCACTTTGTTAGTGATGTACCAGTGGGTGTTTTTTTGAGTGGTGGGATAGATTCCACAACAGTAGTTTCCTTAGCACGTCAAACCCAAACAGGAACACTCAAAACTTATTCCATCGGCTTTGAAGAATCAGAGTGGAATGAAGGAGAAACAGCCTCTAAAATTGCTCATACATTTGATACTCAACATAGAGAATATATAATTACATCATCTTTAGGAAAATCGTTATTTACTGGGTTTTTAGAAACAATTGATCAACCAAGTGTTGATGGTTTTAATACATTTTGTGTATCTAAATTAGCTCATGAAGACGGTACAAAAGTTGTACTTTCCGGTTTAGGAGGAGATGAATTATTTGGGGGTTATGGCTCTTTCCAGAAAATTCCACAAATGGTTCGTTTAGGTAGGAAAATTAAAGCCCTTTATCCCTTGAACATTGGTATTGGTATGGGCTTAGAATATTGGGGGAAATCACCACAAATCAGACGAATAGGAGACTTCTTACAAGATGTTCCAGATACAAAAGCGGCTTACCGGAGTTTTCGGGGTATATTCTCTCACCAAGAAGCTCGCAAAATAGCAAATCAATACCTTCCAGAACAGGATTTACCCCTACGTCACAGTCAGCATCAAGCTATGTCTCTACCTTCTCTTGAAGATGAAGTTAGTTTATTAGAAATTAGTGGTTATATGCGTAATCAGCTATTAAGAGATAGTGACGTTATGAGTATGTCATGGGGTCTAGAACTACGAGTACCTCTTGTAGACCGAGTGTTGCTAGAAACGATTGCTTCTATACCCAGTAGCCTGCGCTTAATGCCGAAAAAAAAGTTGTTAATTGAATCTGTTCCTGAATTACCCAGTTGGGTTACTAACCAACAAAAACGAGGTTTTTCCTTTCCTTTCCAAGAATGGATTAAAGATGAATGGCATGAATGTTTTACAGGTATGAATGCAGCTAAAGATATCCATTTAGGACTTTGGTATCGTCGCTGGAGTCTGGCATTGTTAAAGTATTGGTGGGAAGAAGTTTCTAAATAATCTATTGATAATGATTAAGAGGATAAAAATAAATTAACTCTCATGGAAATAGTTTCACAATCATTAAATATATGTCATGTAGTTGCCAATATTAATGAACATAGTGGTGGGCCAGCCTATTCAGTAACTAACCTAGCACAAGCTTTATCAGAACAAGGAATTAGCCCTCATTTATTTACTCTTGATTATCAAGAGCATGGTAAACCAGTTGCCACAAAAAATGTCCATATTCACAGCTACACTGCAACAAAATTAGCAAAATATCTGCGAGGATTTCAGCCAAGTGCCAGCCGCGCTTTACATCAATTAGCTGCAACAGAGTTAGATTTAATTCATAATCATGGGCTTTGGATGTTTCCTAACGTTTATGCCCGGCAAGCTGCCATCAGGAATAATTTACCGTTATTGATTTCTCCTAGAGGTATGCTAGAGCCTTGGTCTCTACAAAATAGCTGGTATAAAAAACTGCCCGCATGGTTTTTGTATGAGCAGCAGAATCTCCAGAAAGCGATCGCTTTCCATGCAACTTCTAAAGAGGAAGCTGAGTCAATTCGCCAGCTAAATTTCCGTCAACCAATCGCTGTAATTCCTAATGGAGTAATTATTCCTAACCTGGATACTCAACCTGATCGAAAGGTTTTAGTTAGCCTATTTCCTCAACTGACTGCCAAAAAATGGCTACTTTTTCTATCTAGAATTCATCCTAAAAAAGGTCTAGATAACTTACTATTTGTCTGGAAAACACTGATAAAACAATTTCCCGACTGGCATTTGATCATTGCTGGCCCTGATTTAATTGGCTATCAATCCAAATTAGAAGAGCTAACCGCAACATTGCAATTGCAGCCACAAGTGACATTTACTGGTATGCTATCTGGAGAACAAAAAGCCTCTGCACTCTTTAATGCGGATTTGTTTATTCTGCCAACTCATTCAGAAAATTTTGGGCTTGCAATTGCCGAGTCTTTAGCATATGGTGTACCCGCGATTACCACTAAAGGCACTCCTTGGCAGGATTTAGAAACCTATGGCTGTGGTTGGTGGGTTGAGAATAGTCAGCAAGCATTAATAAATGCTTTGAAAGAAGCGATGGATATGCCTTTGAGTAAACGACAAGCAATGGGTATTCAAGGCAGAAATTTAGTTCAAGGCAAATACTCTTGGGAGGCGATCGCCAAAGATATGACAAGTGTTTATCACTGGATTCTTGGTGGTGGTGAATCCCCTAGTTGTGTTCAGTTGTATTCCCCTTAAGGAGGTAGCCATGATCATTACTATTGCAGCAGGCCCGTGGCTGCCTATTCCGACTCTACAGGGAGGGGCGCATCACCGTATTTGGCAGGGATTGGCCGAAGAATTTGCAGCCGCAGGTCATCAAGTAACTATCTTATGTCGTGCCTATCCAGGACAACCGCCCACAGAAATCATCAATGGCGTTAGATATATCCGTCGTGGTGGCTTTTCCCAAAGTCCAAATATCTGGCTCGACTTGCTCAAAGATTTGGCTTACGCCCTACAAACATTTTCTACTCTACCTGCTGCCGATATTTTGGTCATCAACGATTTTTGGCTACCGGTGTTTGCGCCACTGCGTTCTTTAGTAGGGAAAATTGTCATCAGTGTTGGCCGATTTCCTAAAGGACAATACTCCTTATATAGTCGTGCCGACCGCTTTACTGTATTGTCAGAGTCAATTTGGCAGGGAATCGCACAACAGTATCCTGCTGCTATTCCACGGATGCGAATAATTCCTAACCCGGTGGATACACGCATCTTTTCTCCACCCGCACAACTTCGTACAGAGAGTGCGGAAAAGGTAATTTTATATGTGGGCAGAATTCATCCAGAGAAAGGAATTCATCTTCTGATAGCGGCATTTTCTATACTTTCACAGCAAATTTCTCAGGTCAAATTGAGGATTATTGGCCCGAGTAAAGGAAGTCAAGGTGGTGGGGGTGAAAGTTATTTAAATCAACTGAAGCTGCAAGCAAAGGGATTAAATGTAGAGTTCCTAGAACCAATTTTTGAGTCAGAAAAATTGGTAGAAATATATCGACAAGCTGATTTATTTTGTTATCCTTCATTGGCAGAGAAAGGTGAAGCTTTTCCAATTGCACCTCTAGAAGCAATGGCAACTGGTTTAGTACCAATAGTTTCAAATTTAAACTGTTTTCAAGATTATATTAAAAACGAAGAAACAGGGGTTTTCTTTGAACATCGTAGTCCTGATGCAGCACAAAACCTCGCCACAGCAATGGCATCTGTGATTATGAATTCCAAGACAAGATACCAAATAAGTATCAAAACTAGTCAGAAAGCATCTGAATTTAGTTATCAGCGTATTGCCCGTTTATATCTTGCTGATTTTGAGGATTTAATCAGTAAAGAAAGTATCAATAGTACTTTACCTATATAACATTATAAAATTGGCAGAATTACCTTTGTATTAATTATATATAAAGCTATTTGTCTAAAATAACGTCAGTTCGGGTTAAGACAATTTCGCTGCTAGTTATACGAAAGAATAGGAGTTTCAGGCAACGATAGAATGATGGTTTGAGCTTATCCCGAACTCAGGTTAAAATAAAAATCCTTCTTTATTGGGCAATATACATACCATCTCAGATATATATGAAAGAAGAAATTACTCCGCTAATATTAACATACAACGAAGCCTCAAATATTGCGCGCACTCTTCAAAAACTGAATTGGGCAAACACAATAGTAATTATTGATAGCTATAGCACTGATGAAACTTTAGAAATTTTGGCTTCCTGTACCCAGGTACAAATATTCCAAAGAAAGTTTGATTCCTTTGCTAGTCAATGCAATTATGGCTTAACAAAAATTTCGTCTCCGTGGGTGCTTTCACTAGATGCTGATTATGAATTAACTGATGAGTTAATTCATGAAATTCAAGCACTACCAGCAGATTCGGATGTAAATAGTTACAGCATTAGATTCAAGTATTGTGTCTTTGGTAAGCCCTTGCGTGGTACACTACTGCCACCCCGTAAGGTACTCTACAAGAAAGAAAAAGCGGTTTACCAAGATGATGGTCATGCCCATCGCGTTTGGGTAGAGGGTAGATCGGTAATGCTATCTGCATATATCCACCATGACGATCGCAAATCTTTAAGTCGTTGGTTATGGGCGCAGGATCGTTATATGGTGATCGAGAGTAAAAAGTTGCTGGAAACTAATGCCAGTGAACTTAGTTTCGGCGATCGCATCCGTAAGCAAAAAATTCTTGCCCCCTTTATCATACTTTTTTATTGCTTAATTCTCAAAGGTGGTGTTTTCGATGGTTGGGAAGGTTGGTACTATGCCTTCCAACGTGTATTGGCAGAGATGCTTTTAGCTACTCGTTTGATTGAAACAGAGAAGTTAAGTTTACGCAGGAATCATACTTGAATAACCTGCAATCAGTATGTTCATGTATTTTTT